>JAYSUY010000691.1:0-11269 GCA_043718855.1 Saprospiraceae bacterium
TTTAGAAACTGTTTTAGAACCCCTGCCGGAGTGGGAAGGCTCAGGTTTTATGGATAGACAAGACTCATTTTTAGGCTAATATTGGGGCATATTCGCCCAAAAATAGCCGCAGTATAGCCGTAAAAGATGGGGTTTCCCGCCCGGTGAGGGGTTTTAAAACAGTTTCTTTAGGCTGCTGCCCAGCGGTACAAGGACCAAGTACCCCGCTCGCCATTCGCAAGAAGGCGAGCAGGACATTTCCTACTCGCCTTCTCAGCCCAGTATTTCGATTATCTCTTCAATTTTACAACCTACTGACCACCAAACCTTTGGTGACCATGCCGTGCTCTGTGCGGAGCCTCACTTGGTAGGCACCTGTGGCGAACTGGCTCAACTCCAGCACTGCTTGCTGCTGCTGTGCCGTCACCGACTGCTCCCACACCATGCGGCCCAACTGGTCGAACACCGTCAGGTCACCACCTTTCTCGCCCACACCTTCCATCCGGAAGGTCACCTGGCTCGTCGCCGGGTTCGGGGAGATCAGCAGACCCAGGCCCAAGTCCGAGGCCGTCAATTCCACTTTCGTGCGTGACTCCAATTGCTCGCTCGGTGCCGTCGTGCAGGTCACCGTCACCGTGTACGCACACTGGCTCATGTTGCCCGCAAGGTCGACTGCCGTCCACGTGATCACCGTCGAGCCGACGGGCAGGGTAGCCGCAGCGTTGCTCGTCAGGGTGTGGTTCATACAGTTGTCCATCATCACGGTAGCGCCCACTAAGTTCGCAGAAGCATACCCGCAGGGGGTGCCGCCGCCTGCCACGGTCACGTTGCCGGGGCACATCAGCATCGGTGCCTGCTTGTCGTTCACCGTCACGGTAAACTTACAGGTCTTCGTCTGGCCTGATGCGTCGGTGGCTTTCCACACGACTTCGCTGGTACCCACTGGGAACAGTGAACCACTGCCGAGGCCACTCTGTAAGGTTGAGGCAACGCCCGAGCAGTTGTCTGTAGCCGTCGGAGCAGCATACACGGCGGCAGCACAGCAGAAGTTAAAGTCGTTGTCTTTCACGATGTTAGCAGGGCAAGTGATGGCTGGCAACTGGGTGTCGTTCACCGTCACTTTGTGCGAGCAAGTCTTCGTGTTGCCCGATGCATCGGTGGCGCGCCACACCACCACGCTGGCCCCTTTCGGGAAAGTGGAGCCGCTGGCCAGACCGCTGATGCGGGTGATGGTACCACCTGAGCAGTTGTCCGTGAACGTGGCCGGAGCGTAAGTCGCCGGAGCGGTACACTTGTCCAAGTCTGTACTTTTTACCACGTCAGCAGGGCAAGAGGCCGTTGGGGCCTGCTTGTCGCTCACCGTCACTTTGAACGAGCAGGTCTTCGTCAGGCCCGATGCGTCGGTGGCTTTCCACACCACTGTGGTTACCCCTTTCGGGAAGTCTGCGCCGCTGATCAAACCACTCTGTAGTGCTATCGCGCCTCCTGTGCAGTTGTCTGTGAAGGCAGGCAGCGAAGGCCCTGCGGGTGCTTGGTAATTGACTTTCGCAATACACACGTTGGGGTCGGTATTCACCGCCTGGTTCGATGGGCATACGGCCACTGGTGCCTGTGCATCATTTACCGTCACAGTGAACGAGCAGGTTCGCACATTTGCCGGTGTACCCCCGTCGCGTACTTCGTAGGTCACTACAGTCGGCCCTTTCGGGAACACCGAGCCGCTGGCAAGGCCAAGCGTACGGGTAACCACGATGCCCGCGCTACAGTTGTCGGTAACGATGGGTTCGGGGTAAGGCACTGGTGCGGTACAAGCATTAGCAGTCATACTCCTCACCATATTGACCGGGCAGGTGATCGTCGGTGCTTGCTTGTCATTTACCGTGACGGTGAAATTGCACACAGCGGTGTAGCCGAGGCCGTTGGTCACGGTCCAGTTCACGCTCGTCACGCCTACTGGGAACACTGAGCCACCTGCTGTAGCCGGACCGCTCGTCAGCGCAAGGCTGTTGCCCGAGCAGTCGTCGGAGTGCAGCGGCTGCGGGTAAGTGGCTACTGCGCCACACACACCTGGCTCGGCATCTTTCACCACATTGGCCGGGCAAATGATGCTCGGCGGTGTAAGATCCACCGCACGGTGGTAGTCTTCCACCTCGCCTTGCGGAACTACGGCGGCGCCGTACTTGTCGAGGCTGGTCGGCTCTAGGCCGCCCGTAGGCGACAGGCGGAAGCGCGAGTACATCGTACACATATCGAAGTTGGCGTAAGCGGGCACCAGCACGGTCACCAATACATTGGTCAAACCGCCCACTGGCACCGTGATCGGCGGGATCTGGTCGGTCGGCTCCAGCACGCCGTCGCTGTCCCAATCTATCCAGCCTTGGATCACCGCAGGCGAGAGCGTCATGTTCATCGCGCTGACGGTCAGGATAATGCTGGCACCCGGGGCCAACACCATGGCTGGCGGGAACACGATGCCGTTCTCGTCGGTCAGGTTCGTTACATCATCGCCTTGGGCCGTGAAATCAGGCACGTAGGCATCCTGTTCACCGTCGATGCTCGTACCCATTTTCAGGTCGGGCGTAACCACGTGGATCGGGCCACCATCGATCATTTTGGATGGATAGGTAGGTGGCAAATCGCCATAGTCGATGAAGGCAAAGCCTTGGTCGTGCGTCTCATCTACCAGCGGGTCTGGGAAAGTACCCACGCCCGGTGTACCGTTGTCACCCACGCCGTTCTCAGCAGTCGGCAGGTTGGTCACATCGGCAATCGTGAAGGTTTCCATCGCCATGCTCACGTCCATGCCCGTTACTGAGCCGTCAGAGTCCCGAAGGCCACCGTTGGTCTGGTCGCCTTGGTCCCATTTTGTCGGTGTCATGTCGGTCGGTGTAGCGTACACGAGTTTGTAGGTGCCGGGGATCAAGCCGCAGTAGTAGTACTCGCCGTCGTCGAAAGCGCCTGCGCCAGTAGTCAGTGGTTTGTACGCCACATCGTCATTGCCGGTGCCGATCACGCCGTTCGGGCCAGCCCAAAGCAGGGTGACTTCTGCATTGTTGATGGCTGGCTCAGCAACTGGAGTGCCTTGGAGACCGTCGAAATTGCGGTCTTCCCACACATAGTTGCCGACTTTGCCCACGTTCAGTTTGTAGTCTTCCACCTCACCTTGTGGCACGGTGGTCGTGTTGTCGTATTTCGCCGGGCCATCGGGTGTCAGGCCGCCAGTCGGAGACAGGCGGAAGCGAGCGTACACCATACCGTCGTTGAAGATGGCATCGGCGGGTACTTCAAAGCAGTATTTAGCATCGGTTACTCCACCGTTTGGCACGTTGCCGCCGCCAGGGTTGGTGAACACGATGTTCTCGTCAGCATCCAGTGTACCGCTGTTGTCCCAATCAATCCAGCCTTGCAGCACGGCGTTCGCGCCTGTAGCATTGGTTGCTGTGACTTCGATGCACGCTTCGTTGTCGGGGATGAGTGGTGTGGTAAACTCGATACCATCTTCATCATCTCTGCCCGCTTCGAGTTCGAGGCAATTGGAGGTCACACTTGTGATAATGATGATGCCACCATTAAATGCAGCCACTGGCAAACCTTGAGCAGCAGCGACGCAGGCCACCAAAGCGGCCTCATTACCGAGGTAACTGACCCCGGCAATACCTGTCACATCTGCAAAAACCTCCTGCCCAATGGCGTTATTGAGGCCAATCCCGTTCACCGCGGTTTGCAGCGCAGGCCACGCAGACATGTTGCCAAATATCTCAATGCCGTAGCGGCCATCAAGACCAGGTGTGAGTACGATAGTACCCTGTCCGCAGGTCAGGGACGCTGCCGAAATTGTTCCGTAAGCGACTTCTGAACAGGTATTGGTCAAATCATCGAAGGTGTTGTCGTCGCCGTTAGCCGTGGTGTTGGGGATGCCGTCGCGTTCGCAATCGGGTGCGCCGCCGAGGCTCAAGCCGGGTATGACGACGTGTATGGCACCTGTTTCTGCCATCGTTGTGTTGAAATTGTCGCCATTGCCGGACTCTGGCAAATCACCATAATCCAAACAAGCGAAGCCTTGGTCGTGGCTCTCGTCGGTCTGATTGTCCGGGAAGGTACCCGTCGGATTGGTGCCGTTGTCACCGTTGCCGTTTTCCCCAGTTGGAAGAAGCGTCACGTCTGGGATGGTGAATATCTCCATCGCCATTGTCAGGTCCATACCCGTGATCGTGCCGTCAGAGTCCAACTCGTCGTCACCACCCTGATTGGAACGGGTCGGGGTCAAGTTGTTCGGAGTGGCGTAGATCAGTTTGTAGGTGCCGGGGATGAGGCCGCAGTAGTAGTACTCGCCGTCGTCAAAGGTGCCTGCGCCAGTGGTCAGCGAGTTGTAGGTCACGTCGTCGCCACCTGTGCCGATGACACCGTTGGCACCTGCCCACACCAGCGTCACTTGTACATCATTGATGCCAGGCTCAGTGGCGGGTGCATCTTGCACACCATCAAAGTCGCGGTCTTCGAATACGAGGTTGCCGACTTTGCCCAACTCAAATTTGTAGTCCTCGATCTCCCCGAACGGAACGGGGTCTGTCTGGCTGTCGGGTGTCAAGCCACCCAGCGGACTCAAACGGAAGCGCACATGAGCGTTACCGTCTTTGAAGGTCGCATTGGCTGGGACATTGAAACTCAATTTGGCGCCTGCCAAACCTGCTGGGCTGGGTACTGCACCACCGCCTGCATTGGTGAACGTCACCGCTTCTGCCGGAACGTCAAAGTCTCCATCGCCATTCCAGTCTACCCATGCCTGCAGCACTGCTGGAGCGCCCGTCATGTTCATCGCATCCACCATGAAGGTGGCACTGTTGCCTGGAATCATTGGACTGGCTAACATGACACCGTTCTCATCATCACCCGGAGGGGTCGAAGTGCCGAAGGTCACCAAACCTGGATCGCCGTCGTCGCCAGCACCCATCAGGCCCGCCATTGGGTCGGGTTTGCCGTCTAATTCTACGTCTACACTGGAGCCGAGTTTTAGGTTCATTGATATGATGTGGCGCGGTGCGTCAGGATCAAGTGTGCCGTAGGTGTCAGGCTGATCGCCGTAGTCGTAGCCAATGATCTGCACTTCGTAGTCTTCTACTTCGCCGCTCATCAACTGGCCCGTGGGGGACATCGGTTCGGAATCGTAGGCCAAGCGCAGACGCAGACCAACGTACTCGCCCACTGCCGAGGTCGGCGGGGCTGGCACGGGGATGTTCAGTGCAACTGTACCGCTAAAGTTGGCTGCTACGGCCACCGACGACATCTCGCCAGCGTCCAAAAAGTCACCGTCTTTGTTGAAGTCCGTCCACGAAACTAATTTGGCCGGATTGGGTGTCATGTTCATCACTGGAACATTCAAAGTCGTCGTCAGCGTCACGATGAACAAAGGCATCGCTGGGCCGTAGGTCAGGCCGTCCTCGTCATCCGGTGCTTCAACAGCATCGTCGCCGCCGCCAAGTCTGCCCGCCGTAGTACTCGGCTGGCCGTTGGCTTCGTCGTCCACTGCTGCACCGATTTTGAGCAGCACATCGCCCAATGCGTTGGTGATGATCTTGTGGCTCGGCCCGTTGTCGGCCGTCAGTGTGTTGTAGTTGGCCGGTATGGTGGTGGCGGCAGTAGCCGTTCCCGGGCCATTGTCGTTCAGGTCGCCGTAGTCAAAGCCCATGCCCCTGACCACATAATCTTCCACCTCGCCACCTGTGAGTGGGCCATTGGGAGACATGTTGACGATGAAAGTTGGGTCGGTGGACAGTCGGACGCGGAATGCTATGCCGTCGGCGTTCGCCAAGTCGGTGGTTAGCGGAGGCATGAAGGTCAGCATGAGGTTGCCGTTGGTGGCATTTGGCACGTTGACAAACTTCATTTCTTCGGCATCGTTGAAGTCGCCGTCGCGGTTCCAGTCGGCATAAACGACTAATTTGGCAACACTGCCGGTCATGTTCATCACGCTTACTGTCACGTTAGATGGCATGTTGGTGAAGAACATCGGGAAGTTCACGCCGTTTTCGTCGTCGGTAGCAGGAGCCGTCGTGCTGTCATCGCCGTTGGCACCTGCACTTGGCTGGCCGTCGCCCTCAGCATCTACGCTTGCACCGATTTTCAGGTTCACCAAGCCCGTTCCTGGGTCGGTGGTGATCTTGTGGGTCGGGCCGCTGTTGGCGTTTTGGGTCTCGTAGTTGCCTGTACCCACGCCGGCTGCGCCGTCGGGCAAATCGCCGTTGTCGAAGCCCATCACCTGGATCACATAGTCCTCTACCTCGCCGTCCATCGCAAGGCCCGTCGGAGCCATGGCAGCAATGAAGGCTGGGTCGGTGGAGTACCGGAAACGAGTACCCAGATCGGTATTCAGCACCGCATTGACCGGCACGGGGACGCTCAGTGTGGCGGTTGTTGCATTGTTAGGTACCGTTACAGAGACCATCTCGTCGGTGGCGCTGTTTACGCCATTGAAGTCGCCGTCACGGTCAAAGTCGAAATAGACCACGAGTTTGGCATCTGTGCCGCTCATGTTCATCAGCGTCACGTTCACTGTCGTGGTACGGCCTGCCACAAACATCTGCGCTGCAGGGTTGAAGCCGTCTTCGTCGTCCGGGGTAGCACCTGCGGTGTCGTCACCTGCGGCTGTCGCACTCGGTGCGCCGTCGGTTTCTTTGTCTTCCGCTGCGCCAAGTTTGATGCCCGCTACGATCACGTGGCGCGGGCCGTTGTCCGAGAAGTTGGTCTGGTGGTTGGCTGGTGTGCCGTAAGGCGCGGTCGCCGTGCCATTGCCAGCATCGGCCAAGTCGCCGTAGTCCAGCGGTTTTACCCGGATGGTGTAGTCTTCCACCTCGCCGTTGGTGGCTGAGCCGGTAGCGGTCAGGCCAGCGTCGGTGCTGAGGCGGACGCGCAGGCCAAGCGGCATCTCCGTCACGGCTAATTGCGGCACGGTAAACGCGAGGTTGATCGCGCCGTTGACGGTGTTGTTCGGCACTGGTGTAGAGGCCGTTTCGCCAGCGTCCAAGAAGTCGCCGTCTTTGTTCCAATCGGCAAATCCGTAGAGCGTGGCTGCGCTGCCGCTGATGTTGCTCACCGTCGCGGTGACGGTGGCTGGCTCGCCGGGGATGAACATCGGGAAGGTGGCAATGCCGTCTTCATCGTCTGGGTCGGTGCCGGGCGTGCCGGTGTTGTCGTCGCCGTCGGCGGTTGTGGTGGGTTGGCCGTTGGCCTCATCGTCCACTGCCGTGCCGATGGTCAGCACGGGGTTGCCGGCTGGGTTGGTCACAATTTTATGCTTCGCGCCGTTGTCGCCGTTGTTGGTGTTGTAGTCTGCTGTGGGCAGGCCAGTGGCCGTACCTGCTGCGGCATCTGGCAAGTCGCCGTAGTCGAAGCCCATCACCTGCTCGATGTAGTCTTCCACTTCACCGCCGATGTAGGGGCCATTGGGAGACATGTTGAGGATGAAAGCAGGATCGTTGGACAGGCGGATGCGGAAACCAAAGTCAGCATTCAGCACGGCTGTCGTGGGCGGTGTGATGATGACGGTGGCTGTTGTTGCATTGTTCGCCACGGTGGTAGACCACATTTCGTCGGGATCGTTGAAGTCGCCGTCGCGATTCCAGTCGGTGTACACCACGAGTTTGGCATCGCCTCCGGTCATGTTCATCACGGGGATGTTGACGGTAGAGGGTGTACCCGTGACCAACATGGTCGCTACCGGATCATAACTGGTGTCGTCGTCGGTGGCTGGGTTGGTGGTGCTGTCGTCGCCATTGGCGGTCGCGCTCGGCTGACCGTCGCCTTCAGCATCCACGCCAGCACCAATCTTCAGGTTTACTGCACCTGTAGTCGGATCGGTCGTGATCTTGTGGCTTGGGCCGCCGTTGGCCGTAATGGTCTGGTAGTCAACGGCACCGATACCTGTAGTGACATCTGGCAAGTCGCCGTGGTCGAAGCCCATGATAGCAACCATGTAGTCTTCTACTTCACCGTCAACGGCACAACCGTTCGGGCTGTTGGAAGTGAGGGCAGCGTCTGTACTGATGCGGAAGCGTGCACCCACTTTGGTGTTCAAAGTGGCATTCACCGGGACGTTAAAGACCAAGTTTACAGATGTTGCCGCAGAGGCAACAGAGGCTGTAACTGCTTCGCCAGCATCTGTGAACACGCCATTGTTGTTGAAATCAATGAACCCGTACAAAGTAGCCGAAGTGGCGGGCGCGAGCATATTCATCACGCTCACCGCAACGGTGGCTGATTGACCCGCCACGAACATCGGGAACGAAGCGATACCGTCTTCGTCGTCGCCACTGGTGCCGGCATCGGTGTCGTTGTCGTCACCACCTGCCATCTGACCAGCCATCGCTTCGGGCGATCCGTTGGCATCAATGTCAACGGTATTGCCCATTTTCAGGTTGGGCGTGATGGAGTGACAAGCACCTGTGCTGGCCTGATCCGTTTCATAGTTGCCAGTGCCGGTACCCGGGCCGCTGTCTGGAAGGTCACCGAAATCGGGTGATACAAAGCCCTGGTCGTGCGTCTCGTCGGTCTGCGCATTAGGGAAGGTGCCCGTCGGGTTGGTTCCGTTGTCGCCGTTGCCGGTCTCGTTCGTTGGCAGGGCAGTCACGCTGGCGATGGTGAATGTTTCCATAGCCATCGAGAAATTCGGGCTGGTGAAAGTACCATCGCTGTCAAAGATGCCACCGTTGGTCTGGTTGCCCTGGTTGATGCGCGTTGGAATCATGTTGGTCGGCGTACCATAGGTCAGTTTGTAGGTACCTGGGGTGAGGCCACAGAAGTAGTACTCGCCTTGATCGAAGGTGCCGCTGCCCGTGTTGATCGTGGTGTACGTCACATCATCGCCGCCGCCGTCAATCGTGTTGTTTAGGCCGGCCCAAGTCAGGGTTACTGGTACACCATTGATGCCTGGCTCGGTGGCGGGTGCATCCTGAAAGCCATCATAGTCGCGGTCGTTGAAGACCAAGTTTCCGATTTTTGCCAATGGAACTTTATAGTCTTCTACCTCTCCGCTCGCGGCATTGCCAGTAGGGCCAGTCACACCATAGCCGTCAACCGTCAGACGGAAACGTGCGAATGCGTTGCCGCCAGCGAATACCGCATTGGCAGGTACTGCGAAGGTCAATTTTGCATTGGTCAAGCCTGTGACATTTGGCACCGCGCCGACACTTGGATTCGTGAAAGTCAGTTCTTCTGCTGGCACGTCAAAATCGCCGTCGCCATTCCAGTCTATCCAGCCTTGCAAGGTGGCGTTGAAGCCAGATGTGTTCATCGCTGTGACGGAAATACATGCCGTAGAACCGGGTATCATCGGAGAAAGGAACGTGATACCATCATCGTCGTCACCACAAGCAGAGGGGCTACCGCTGGATGTTGTCCCTACGTTGTTGTCGTCGCCGCCAGTCATCAGACCAGCCATCGCTTCCGGCTGTCCATTGATCTCGCCATCTGCGCAGGCACCTAATTTCAGGACAGGCGTGAACTCGTGGCAAGCACCATTGTTAGCGACCAACGTGCCGTAGGAATCGGGCAAATCGCCATAATCTTTGGCAAAAGAACACGTCGCAGGCGCATTCACAAGCACTGGGCCCAGCGAGCAATAGCCGGTCGTCACGTCTTGGATCGTCACGGTGGCGTTGCCCTGGCTGATCAGGAAGTTACCGAACGAAGGAGAGGCCGCACCGTAGGTGTAAGGGCCATAATTCGTCGTGACACTGTTGTGTACCACCTTGACACTGTACTGTGCTCCGAGGTTCATACCCGTTGGGTTGGTGGTCATGGTATAGTAGTCGTCGGTTTGGACGAGTGTGTTGTTGCTGTTGCAAACGGCTACTACACCTACGGAGGCGATGGCACAGCACCCCGCTGATTCCAGAATGATCGGGCAACAGAGCGTGATCTGGCAGAAATTGGCATCGGTAGCGGTGTAGGTATAGGTACCGGCTGTTGTTGCCGCGTACACCTGGTTTTTTCCACCCGCGATGGCCACTCCATCTTTATACCACTGGTAGCCGGAATAGCCGGGTTGTGCAGTCATGGTGTACGTTTTGAACTCGCACAAGGACTGTGGCAGCGGGCAGCAGTCGGTAGCAGCATTGTAGGTGATCTGCGGGGCAGAGCAGGCTGGTTTGGTGGTAAATACTGCATTGACAGAAATGTTGGTCTGGCCAATATTGATCAGTCCCGTAAACGTGACGGAGATGGAACCTGTTGGACCGGGTACCGTTGCGGCTGAAACGGCAGTTTGTCCAGTGCCGAGGGTAACCGTGATCGTACCGCCGTTGCTGTTCATGTAGTTCAGGTTGACGGTCAGGTTATAGGAGCCGTTTCTGCCAGCCTGACAAGCGGGTGTGGCGGAAGCAATTTCCAAACCACAGGGGCAGACTGCTGGCGCATCGTAGGCATCCACCAAGGTATTCGTGCAGGCACCATCGTTGACAAACGTAGCCGATACGTCAATGTCCGCCGTGCCATTGGCCGTCAAGTTCATGACGGTGTATGTATCGGGGCTGGTGCCATCAGGAGTGAACGTATAGTTGGTGCCGCCCACATTGATGGTCACGTCGCCCAATGGGGTAGGCGGATTGGTGTAGGTGACCGATACCGCAAGGTTGTAAAGGTTGTCAATGCAAGCCGTGGGGGTGGCGGAGGTGACGGTGATGGCGCAATTAGGCAAAATAAACCCAAAATCAAACGTGTGATTGCTCCCTTGTGGCGGTGTGGTAGCACAGTAGCCCGGGTATCCGTTCAGTGCAGCAGCACCACCTGTGAGGCCAGAAAGCAAGGCGCCGTCGTTGTCGTTCTGATCGGCACCTGGACCTGCGCCCGTATTGCTGGAAGTCAGCGAATACGAAGTGCCGCCAATCGCCAGTTGGTTGGTGCCTGTATTGAACTGGCTCATGTTTTTGCCAATTACGATCAGATAGGCCGTGTTCTTCGACATTCCGGTGAATCCTCCGGTGCCATACGGCGCAATAGTATCCACATTGGTGTTGTCAAAATAGTACTCCCCGTTGGCCCCTGTGGTCGTCAGACCGATCATGGTGCCGTCTTTTTTGTACAGTTCTACTTTCACGCCGCTCAGCCCTGCCTCGCAGGGGTCTTGCACGCCGTCACCGTCGGTATCTAACCAGACATAGTTGCCGATTTGGATGGGGAGAGGGTCGCACAGCAGCTCTAGGTCGCCCAAGCCTTGTGCTTTTCCACTGGCAATAGTGCCAATAGGGTCTTGAAAGACATGGAACCCCCTGACTAGGCTGCCGTTCACATTGCTCAG
>JAYSUY010000692.1:0-1436 GCA_043718855.1 Saprospiraceae bacterium
GAACGGAAGTGCTGGGTACTCTACTTTTGTTTTGTTTTGTCACGCCCTCAAACCATTGCATCAACGCTTCAACAGTATAGATATGCCTCAGCACAACAATACACCCCGACCGCGCTACACGGATGAAAATCTCATCTCACGGTCCGTCAAAATCTGGCTCATCATCGGCTTGGTGATGATTTTTATGCAAATCGTCATTGGCGGAGTCACCCGCCTCACGGGCAGTGGCCTCAGCATTACGCGCTGGGAGTTGGTTACAGGCTCTGTGCCGCCGATCGGGGAGGCGCAGTGGACAACGGAGTTCGATCTGTACAAGCAGACCCCCCAGTACCAGAAAATCAACGCTGGGATGTCGCTGAGTGAGTTCAAGTTCATCTATTTCTGGGAGTATTTTCACCGCCTTTGGGCACGCACGATGGGCTTGGTTTTTCTGTTCCCCTTTCTGTGGTTTCTGTGGCGAGGCATGCTGTCGCGCCGATTGGTGCCGCGTTTGCTGGTGGTGGTCGCCTTGGCTGGTTTGGAAGGCTTTTTTGGATGGATCATGGTGGCCAGCGGCCTCATTCATCGGCCCTGGGTAAACGCTTACAACCTGACCCTGCACCTCTGTACGGCACTGGTGATTTATGCATACTTGCTCTGGACGGCCTTCATCGCCTACCGTCCTGTGCGCCCGATTTGGCCTGATACAGGCTTACGGCGGCTAGGCTGGTGGTTGATTGTGGTGGCTTTCGTGCAGATCGGACTGGGGGCTATGATGTCGGGCAGCAAGGCTGGGCTTTTCTTCCCGACTTGGCCTGACCAGGGCGGCACGTTTATGCCCACCCTGCTGTTGGAGGGTACTAATTGGCAGATAGCCAATCTCTTGAACTATGACACCAACCCATTTATGCCTGCGCTGCTACAATTTTTGCATCGCAACACGGCCTACTTGCTGAGTGCGATGGTTGTATATTTTATATGGCGTACCCGATATCTGCGGCTCTCGCCGGCCATGCAGTGGGGCAACCGGGCAATGCTGGTAGGCTTGGTGGTACAGGTGCTGTTGGGCATCACCACCCTGTTGCAATGCAAGGGCAGCGTACCCGTGTTGCTTGGTGTGCTGCACCAAGCCGGAGCGGTACTTTTGCTTACTGCGCTGCTTTATGTTTGTTACCAAATGAAGCAACGAGTCGCTTGACTACTTTTTCAAAACCGCACAGGCATCCCGTTTTTTTCTACTTTTGCCCTAATCAATCATTGTAGCACAACGAATGAACGTTCCGATACAAGAAGAAAATGGGTTTAGGTATATGGAGTCTGGCACTGCCGGGCCCAATCTGATGTTGTTGCATGGGCTGTTTGGCGCACTGAGCAATTTTCAGGGCATCATCGCTCGCTTTTCCGGCAAATACAATGTGGTCGTGCCGATTTTGCCGATCTACGAAATGCCGATTTTT
>JAYSUY010000693.1:0-11215 GCA_043718855.1 Saprospiraceae bacterium
CCGCCGATTAAAAGTCGGCGGTTACAAGATGATAGATGTTTCACCAACTCTTTGGTGGGTGACGACTGGAAAATCGATGGACGTTTACGAAACCTCCAAAGGTTTCGTAAACGTGTTCCTTCGATGGACGTTTACGAAACCTCCAAAGGTTTCGTAAACGTGTTCCTTACTGGGCTTCAATCGTGGGCCGCGTGAGCCATAGGCATCAAGTAAACAGGCAAATTCTCACGGGTCGCATCCACCGTCTGGTTGGTCGGCATTTTCAGCGCATCTTCAAAAAGCGCCTCGAAATCCTGCACCGCCACAGGCGAGCCGCTCAGCGGCGTGTACGGCACAAACCGGCCCTCCTTGAAGTACAGAAACTGCCCCGTTTCGGGGTGGCGCACCGCTATATGCACCCACTCGTTGATGTACCACTCGTACATTTCGGGAGTGGTCTGAATGGTTTTCAGCACCACATCGGGGTAGTGCTCCACGATAAGCATCAGGCGCACAGGGTCATGCACCTCGATCATCTGCAAGGGCAAGCCGGGGCGCAAATCACCGTCGCTGCTGTTCGTCACGGCGAAAAGGCCCATGACGTGGTGCGGCAGTTTGGTGCCAGCACCGAGTTTGTAATTGTCCACCCTTGAAAAATAATACTCCAAATTGATGCCGCCGCAGACGATGCCGAGCGGGCGCATCACGCCAACGAGCAGTTTCCCCTCCGGGTCAGTGCGGTAGTCGTAGGAGTTGAGGAAAGCGCGGCGGTCGAGGAACACGCCCTTCGTCATGTCGCGGCGGCCCACGATGCACAGCGAGTTGGTGCCGTGCCCCAGTTCGGGGCGCGGCTCGAACATCGAGACCGAGCGGTCTTTGATGGCCTTGCGGATTTTTTTGATGTCCTGCCGGGTGCTGATGGAAGCGAACCTGCGCGAGCGTTCCTTCGCGTTCAGGTCGAGGGCCGTTTCAAACGAAGCCTTGTTCGCGCGGTGCCGGGCCGCGTTTTCTGGAGTCAGGAGGTGCTCATCGAACCAGCCGATTTCGTCGGCGGCGGTGTCGTGCAGACCGCCCAGAAACTGCGTCGCAGCCGGAATGTCAATGCCCCGTTCGCGGAGCAGTTCGCGCACCTTCGGGTGGTTGGCCATGAAGGCCAGCACGCGGGCGTTCACCAAGCCCGGCCTGCCGCTGCACGCGCCGCAGTCGTGCGCCCCGTGGTGGGGGTTGTTCGCGCTGCTCGACCCGTGCCCGATGGCGTACACGAGCGGGGCAAAATGGTCTATCAGCCCGATGCTGCGCAGTTGGCCCTCCGCGCGGGTCGCCATTTCCGGCACGGAGAAGCCGATTTGCAGGTTGTTTTCGCGGTGCTTCGGGTCGTGGTTTTCGATGCTGAGTTGGCTGCTCGCGCCCATGTGCGAGAATGCGTCAGAGATGGCCGGGGTCATTTTGGGCCTGAAAAGCGTGAGCAGGGTGCGCACCAAAGCCCAAAAACCGCCGACCAACGAGAACAGAAAACCGGGCAGCAACCGCTGCACCGGCCGGGTGTAGAGCAGTTCCTGCTGATGCGCCATTTTAGCCTCCGTCTCCTTGATGAGGTACTTCGGCGTGACCGGCGCGGGGCAGAGTTTGTCGTAAAACTGGCCGCCCTCTGGCTGGAAATAAAACTCCACGCCAAAGAAGCCCGGAGTGCCAAGTGTCTCACAATCAGCGTCTACGCGCTCAATGTGGCGGCGGATGGAGCACTCCCGCTCATCGATGCAGAACATGGCTTGAAAACTTTTCGGCGCAGCCGCAGCCGGTGTCGCGGTCGTATTTGCGGCAGCAATACCTGCCAGCACCTCGTCGTAGTAACTCCACTCGAAGGCATCCTGCCAGAGGGAAAAAACCTCCTGCAACTCGGTGGCTTCCACATCGGCGAACAGGTTGGCGGGGCGGGCCGTGACGCGGCTGCACAGCGGCTGCCAGCCTTTGCCAAACTCGGATTCGAGCGCGTCGATTTCCATCAGCAATTCGAGTGCGATGAAGTCGCGCAGCGAGACCTTGCGCTGGTCGAGCAGCGCGGCGGGGTCGGCTTCGATGGCTGCCACTATGCCTGACCAACCCTGGTGGCTGAACTGCTGGTCGAACAGGTACTGCTCGAAGTAGGCTTCGTCGCCCACCACCATCGTCAGCAGTTGCGTGAGGTCGGTTTGGCCGTCGAGCAGCAGGCGGCGGGCAGTTTTTGTTTTGAAAAAACTCGCCATGCCGTTTTTTTCCAGCGCGGCGAGCGAAGCGAGCAAGCCTTGCTCTTCGGCCGGGAACCGCCAAGCAGACACGCCCTGGTCGAGGTAACTGCCCATGATGCGGAACAGCAGGGGATGCACCAGCCCGTCCAAGTCGAGGTGAAACTGGCTTTTCCACTGTGCCCGCAAGCGGCCGATGCGGGGCGAGCGGGCGGTGTCATAAGTGCCGGAAAGCAGTTTTTCCTTCCACTCCCCTACCCTTTTGGCCCCTTTTCGCTCCGCGAGGATGCGGTCGAGTACGGCTTCGCGGATGCGCCCGTTGCGGTACATCTGGCGGAACTCGTCCAGTTGCAGCGTCACCTGATAACCGAAAATCTGGGAGGCTTTGAAAATGGCCGGGTAGAATTTCAGGTGCTGGTAGGCGTGCAGCGAGTTGTGGTGGATGAAATCTTTGAGAGAAGCCTGCGAGGGCAGGTAGTGCGTCAACTCGTGGAGGGTGTGCGCCTCGTCGAAGTGGGTCGGCACGGATTGAAGGTGGTGGTTGGGGGCAGTATGAAGCACTGCGGGGTGTTCCAAAATCAGGGTATCGTCAGTATGTGGCTGGCTCATTTTTTTTTAGATTTTAGGTCTGCAACCCCACCCCCGGCCCCTCCCCCAACGGGAGGGGAGGCGCGACAAACACCGAGACAAACACTGGGCCGTGGTGTGAGTCATATCTCCCCTCCCATCGGGGGAGGTGACGGGGTGGGGTTGACAGAGAGGGGCCGGACCGAGGTTGTCAAACAATCAATTTCTTCGTGTCAGCCTTGCCGGCTATCAGGGTGTCGTCAAAAAATTCAACATGACCCGTGTCTAGGTGATGCTTGCCGCCAATGATAGCGATCTGACCTTTTTCGATCATCTGCTCTAAGATGTAACTGCGGCTGACGATGGTTTTCACCGAGCGTTTTACGTTGAGCGAGGCCACATTTTCTACAAAATCGTAGTTTTTAGAATTGCGCTGTGCCGCATCTACGGTATCCTTCTCCTCGTACACAGCAGGCTGTATTTTGGAAAGCAACTCGGTGAGGCTGCCCATTTCTACATGGTCGCAGGCACCTTTGACGGCTCCGCAACTGGTGTGGCCCAACACAACGATGAGTTTGGAACCGGCCACTTTGCAGGCAAACTCGATGCTGCCCACGATGTCGGTGTTCACCACGTTGCCCGCGATGCGGATGGAAAAAACATCACCCAGCCCCTGGTCAAAAACCAGTTCAGCGGAAGTGCGGCTGTCGATGCAACTGAGTATCACAGCAAAGGGCCACTGGCCATCTCGGGTTTCGTTGGCTTGTTGCAGAAGGTCGCGGTTGGATTTCAAATTGTTGACAAAACGCTGGTTGCCCTCTTTGAGAAATTGCAGCGCTTTTGCTGGAGTGATGGTGGCTTGTGTTTCAGAAGTGTGTGCGTGCATGATTTTAATCGTAAGTGTTTAGCGCAACCCTGACTCGCCCATCAGAGGCGAGGTCAAAGTGAGGTTGCATAGTTTTAGTGAGAACTGATATGGATTTGTGAACTCTCCATCTTGTATTCTTCCTTGAATCCCGTGAGCGTGACGGCGATGTTTTTTTCCTTCGAGCCGATGTTTAGGAAGTCTCGGATGAGTTGCAGCACGTCGTGGTCGATATAGAAAGTGTCGGACGCATCTATGTTCAGGCGGCTGTTTTTGGGCAAGTCGCCCAGCGTCTGCTTGATGGCGGCTTTGTTCAAAAATGACACCTCCTGCGCGAGTTTCATGTCGATGGTTTCGCCCTCATGGTGCTGTTCTTTTTTGAAAAAATAGGCGATTTTCAAGTTGGCCCGCAGGATGTAAAACACGCTGACCACCAAACCTATGGCCACACCCTTCAGCAGGTCGGTGAACACCACAGCCACCACCGTCACGATGAACGGTACAAACTGGTACTGGCCGCTCTGCCACATACGCTTGAACACCGTAAGGCTGGCCAATTTGTAGCCGATCATCAGCAGGATGGCAGCCAATGAAGCCAGCGGTATTTTGTTGAGCAAGGTCGGGATGGCAACGACCGCGACCAGCAACAGGATGCCGTGCGCGATGGCAGAGACTTTTGTGCGTGCCCCTGAGTTGATGTTGGCCGAAGTGCGCACAATGACCGAGGTCATGGGCAAACCGCCAATCAGGCCGCTCAGGATGTTGCCCGTGCCCTGCGCAAACAGTTCGGTGTTGGTGTTGGTGTAGCGTTTCAGGGGGTCCATTTTGTCGGAAGCCTCAATGCACAGCAGCGTCTCGATGCTGGCGACTACGGCGATGGTGGCGGCAGCCACCCAAACGGCAGGGTTCATAAATGCTCCAAAACTCGGCGTAGTGAACTGCCCGATGAATTCATTGAAGTTGCTGGCCACAGGCAGGTTGACCAAGTGTTCCTGCGAGATGGCAAAATTCGACCCGCTGGCCTTGAAGATTTCATTGAGCGCGATGCCCACGATGACCACGATCAAAGCCCCCGGCACGGCTTTCAGTTTTTTGAGAAAATCAACTTTGAGGAAGGCAATCAGGATAGCCAATGAGACTAAACTGATGACTACCGCCCCTAAGTGCGAGTAGTTGATGGCATCGATGATGGCCGAGAATGTGTTGTGGCCCGTGTTCACCTCGATGAAAAAAAAGTCGCCCTCGTTGTCCACATCATAGCCGATGGCGTGAGGCAACTGCTTGAGGATGATGATGATGCCGATGGCCGTGAGCATTCCGTCAATCACGTTGGTAGGGAAATAATTGGAGATGGTACCCGCTTTGGCCACGCCAAGCAGTATTTGCAAAGCGCCCGCCAGCACCACTGCCGCGAGGAAAGTCTCGTAACTGCCCAAACTTGTGATGGCGGCCAGCACAATGGCCGTAAGACCAGCCGCCGGCCCCGACACGCTCAACTGCGAGTTGCTCAGCAGACCCACCACGATGCCGCCGATCACGCCAGAAATGATGCCCGCGAACAGCGGCGCGCCACTGGCCAGCGCAATGCCGAGGCAGAGGGGCACGGCCACCAAAAACACGACGAGGCCCGATTGGATGTCTGTTTTGAAGTAAGATGTATTGACTTTCATAGATGAGAGTAGTGGTTGGGCGGCACACTTGCGCCCACTCAAAATGGTAAAACAGAAAAGGTGAAATGAAAACGGCACCGTTCACCGCTCGGCACCGCGCTCAGCGAGTGCATCGAGAAATGAACAGCCAAAGGGGTTGCTACCACGCAAGGCAGTATGCATGACTCCAAACTTAGGCTTTGAAACAGGCCGCAAGCGCGGCATCGGGCGGTATTTCCGGCAGGAGGATGTAGGCTTCGGAGAGGAAACCTGAGTTGTCAGGGAACAGCGACTTTTCCAAGCGCGTCCAGAAATCGCGGCCTTCGATAGCCGCGTAATGTTTCCAGAGATATACTTCCTTCTCTTTTTCTTCTTTCTCGTTCTTTTTTTCCTCATCCGTGTCATCCGTGCCGCACGCCCACTGGAAGGCAATGTCTTCGCAGCACAGCTGCTCGACGACTGACAGAGCCAAATTTGCGCTCATGGCGAAGAGCAGGAGAATGGTAGAAATAAACTTCATAGCGGAAAATAAGCCCCTCTGAAACATAAGGCCTACCATCGGGTTCACGGTGGCACGGCATTTATTGAATCATGGCTGCTCGGCAAAGGTATAAACTTCCCAGAGATATGCCTGTCCCCCACCCCGTCCGAATCCGAACACATCTCGTTCAGGTTCGGACGCTTTAGAGAATAGAATTTTTTTTTAAAAAACTGGTTATCAGCGCAATGTGAATGTGGCGCAGCGCTTGGACATCCGACTCTAAGGTAACCATGAATAATAAACGATGAGCAACACAGTCACTTGAATCACGATGGTTTGAATTGCTCATCGTTTATCGGTTATAGTTCATGGTTCATCAATCCACCGCTATGCTCAAATTCACTTTCCGCGCCCTGTGGCGCGACCGCACCTACACCGCACTCAACCTCATCGGCTTGGCCACCGGGCTGGCCGCCGCCCTGCTCGTGCTGCTGTGGGTGCAGGATGAACTGACCTTCGACCACTCGCACCGGCAAGGAAAAAACATCGTGCGCGTGCTGACCAACTGGGAATTCGGCAGCGAGCGACAGTTGGTATCGGTCACGCCTGCCGGATTAGTGCCTGCGGCAAAAACCGAACTGCCCGAGGTGCAAGAGGCCGTACGCGTATGGCGTTCTGGCACCCGCACTTTTCAGGTAGGGCCGACCTTGCTGGAAGCGGAGAACGCGCTCCTCGTGGACAACGCATTCTTCGAGGTGTTCGATTTCCCGCTCCTGCGCAGCGACGGCAGCAAGCCGCTCAACACGCCCAACGGCATCTTGCTGACCGAGACTTTGGCCCGCAAATTTTTCGCCGATGTTGACCCGCTGGGCAAAACGCTGCGCTTCAACGACAAAGTCGACCTCGTAGTGACGGGAATCCTGAAAGACCCGCCCTCTAATTCGAGCATCCAGTTTTCTTGCCTAATGCCCTGGGAACCAGTGGCTAATCAAGTGGCAGGTAACCCAAAAAACGCTTTCCACTGGGGCCAGATGAGTTTCACTTCTTGGTTCCTAATGCGCCCAGATGCCGACCGCACCGTAGCGGCGCACAAACTCGCCGCGCTTGTAGCCCGCTACCGTGAAGACCCAAAGTATGCCCAGTTCTGGTACGCTTTGCAGCCGCTGCACCAAGTCCATCTGGACTCTGATCTGATGACTCCCGATGCTGGCACCGGCAATCGAAGTGCCGTCTCAGTGTTCGGCCTCATCGGGCTGCTCGTGCTGCTCATCGCCTGCATCAACTACGTCAACCTCGCCACCGCGCGGGCTTCTGCTCGGGCCAAGGAGGTGGGCGTGCGCAAGGCCATCGGCGCGGGCCGGGGCGAGTTGTTCGCCCAGTTTCTGGCCGAATCGGGGCTGCTCATCGTGGTCGCCACTGGGCTGGCGATGCTGCTGGCAGTGGCGGCCCTGCCGCTGTTCAATGAACTTTCAGGCAAAAACTTTCAGCCTGACCAGTTTTTGCGGCCCGAATCGTGGCGCATGGTGGTGGCTGCGGCGGCGTTCTCCTTGCTACTGGCGGGCATCTACCCCGCACTGCTGCTCACGCGCTTCAACCCCGCTGCGGTGCTGCGGGGGCAGATTTTTCCCTTCGGAAAATCAAGCGGCAACTCTAGCGCTTCTCTCCGCAAAACATTGGTCATCAGCCAGTTTGTGTTCTCGCTGGTACTCATCACCGGGGCTTTTATCATTGCGCGACAGATGGCGTTTGTCCGGGAAGTCAAACTGGGCTACGAGCCGCAGAACGTATTCTCCATGGCGATCTACGGCAGCCAATCACCAACAGAAGTGGTGAAAAGTGACTTGATCGGCAAGCCCGGCGTGGCCGCCGTCAGCACCACCACCAACCCTTTCATTGACCTCGGTAGCCGGAACGGCAGCATGGATTGGGAGGGCAAGCCAGAAGGCAAAACAATGCCCATCTGGCAACTGGGTGTGGACACCGATGCGTCGGCGTTTTTTGGGCTGCAACTGGCCGAAGGCCGCTGGTTTCGCCCCGAACTGAACGGCTGGGACACCACTTCTTTTATCATCAACGAGGCTGCTGCCCGCGAAATGGGCTTGCAAGGTGGGGCCTCTGGCAAGTGGGTGGATTACAATGGTACGAAGGGAACGATTGCCGGGGTGCTCAAAGATTTCCATTTCCAGTCCATGTATGAAGCCATAGAGCCGCTCATTTTTTATCAACACCCCGACTGGACGGACATTGTGTACATCAAAACGGAACCGGGCAAAACTGCCGAGGCCATCGCGTCGGCACAGGCAGTTTTTGAAAAATTTAACCCCGGCAAGGTGTTCAAGTACAAGTTCGCGAACGAGGAGTACGACCGGATGTACAAGACCGAAGCGCGGGTGGGTTCGCTGTTCAACCTCTTCGCTGGGCTGGCGGTACTCATCTCCTGCTTGGGCCTACTGGGCTTGGCCACCTTCGCGGCGCAGCACCGCGCCAAGGAGATCGGCATCCGAAAAGTGCTGGGGGCATCGGTCGGCTCAGTGGTGGGGCTGCTGAGCAAGGATTTCCTGAAATTGGTGCTGGTGTCGGTCGTCATCGCTTCGCCCATAGCCTACTGGCTCGTGCAAAAGTGGCTGGCCGATTTTGTCTACCGCATTGATTTACAGTGGTGGATGTTTGGCGTAGCCGGTGGTGTGGCGGTGGTGGTGGCATTCCTGACGGTAGGTTCCCAGAGCCTTCGGGCGGCACTGGCCAACCCGGTGAAGAGTCTGCGGAACGAGTAAGTCTTTGCTGGGTATCTGCGGATTTGGAGATTTGTTTCATCCAAGTCCGGCATCCCCTCCCGCCTCTTCGGCACACATAAATATCAGTCTTCGGTACCCCAAACCCCCAAATCACCACTTAAACAAATCCACACAAAAATGCTGTCCAACTACTTCACTGTCGCCTTCCGTAACCTCTCTAAAAACCGCCTGTTCAGCCTCCTCAATATCGGCGGAATGGCCACTGGCTTAGCGGTGACCCTGCTCATCGGGCTGTACATCCGCGACGAACTCTCCTTCGACCGCTTCAACGAGAAAGCCGACCGCATTTACCGCGTCAACATGGACGTGCGCTTTGGCGGGCAGGAGCAGGCGGTGGCGGTGGCCTGCGCCCCGATGGGGCCTACGCTCCTACGCGACTACCCGGCGGTGGAAACCCAGTGCCGCTTCCGGCAGTGGGGCTTCATCACCGTGAAAAAGGGCAACGAGGCCATCGAGGAGGGCAGCAACTCATATGTGGACAGCACTTTTTTCTCCGTGTT
Organism: Saprospiraceae bacterium; assembly: GCA_043718855.1. GTDB lineage: Bacteria > Bacteroidota > Bacteroidia > Chitinophagales > Saprospiraceae > M3007. The sequence goes on from JAYSUY010000693.1 coordinate 9,059, forward strand.
CACGATGCCGCTCGTGGAGGGCGACCCGCGCACCGCACTCGTAGAGCCAGGCACGGGGGTGATTTCTGAAAAAATGGCGCAAAAATATTTTGGCACCACGACGGGTGTGGTGGGGCGCACGCTGCGCATCAACGAAAGCCGCGATATGCGGGTGACGGGCGTGATGCGCGATATGCCCGCGCAGTCGCACTTCCACTACGACTTCCTGTTCTCCATGTCCTCCATTGCCGAGGAGGCGAATGCCGATATGTGGCTGTCCAACAATTTCCAAACCTACCTGCTGCTGCGCCCCGGCGCGTCGTCGGCTGACTTGGAGGGCCATTTCGGTGAGGTGGTAGAGAAGTATGTCGGCCCACAGTTCGAGCAATTCACGGGTGGCACGCTGGCGGCCTTCAAGGCCAGCGGCGACTGGCTGAAATACAGCCTCCAAAATGTACGCGACATCCACTTGCACAGCGACCGCACAGCGGAGCAGGAAGCCAATTCAGACATAAAATACGTCTGGATATTCGGCTCGGTAGCACTCATGGTACTGTTGCTGGCGTGTGTCAATTTTATGAACCTCAGCACCGCCCGCTCTTCTGGCCGCGCCCGCGAGGTGGGTGTGCGCAAGGCGTTGGGGTCAAACCGCAGTTCTCTGGTGCGGCAATTTTTGACGGAAAGCCTGTTGCTGACGGTCATCTCGTTCGCGCTGGCGATGGTAGTGGTGCGCTTGGTTTTGCCCGCTTTCAACGATTTTTCGGCCAAAAACATCTCGCTTTCGCTGCTTGACGCGCCGCTGCTGGCTTCGCTGGCGGGGCTGGCGGTACTCACTGCGCTCGTCGCGGGCAGTTACCCGGCGTTTTTCCTGTCGGCTTTCCGGCCCATCGAAGTGCTAAAAGGAAAATTGACCACCAGCACAGGGGGCAGTGGTTCGTGGCTGCGGAGCGGTCTGGTGGTGTTCCAGTTTTTCATTTCGGTGGCCCTGATCGCGTCCGTTTTTGTGGTGCAGCGGCAGTTGACTTTTATCCAGAACAAAAAACTCGGGTACGAAAAAGAGCGGCTCGTGATGCTGCGCAATACTTGGTTTCTGCGGAGCAAAACGCTGGATTTTAAGTCGCAGTTGCTTCAAATACCGGGCATCGAGAGCGTGTCGTGCGCGGATTATTTCCCCACGCCTTCGAGCCGCAACAACACGAACTTCAACGAGGCTGGCAAAGACGTGGCGACGGAATCCATCCAGAGCCAAGCGTGGGAGGTGGATTTTGATTACCTGCCCACCTTCGGCTTGAAGATGCATGAGGGCCGCTGGTTTGATGCTGCGCTAAAAACCGACTCCTCAGTGTGCGTTATCAATCAGGCTGCGGCCAAACTGTTTGGCTGGGCCGACCCTGTAGGGCGCAAAGTCAGCACCTTCACTGACCCTTCACTCAAAAAAATGATGACACTAGAAGTGGTGGGCGTGGTCGAAGATTTCAACTACGAGAGCCTGCGGGAAAATGTAGGGCCGATGGTGATGACCATCGGGCGCAGCAGCGGCACGATGGCGCTGCGCCTCGGTGCTCAGGCTGACATCGAAAAAACGATGGCTGCTGTGGGGGATGTCTTCAAAACCTACCTGCCCGCTAAGCCCTTCAATTTCAGGTTTATAGATGAAGAATTTGATCAGCAGTACCGCGCCGAGCGGCGTATCGGTGGCATCTTGGGAGCGTTCGCAGGTTTTGCCATTTTCATCGCCTGCTTGGGGCTATTTGGGCTCGCAGCATTCATGGCAGAACAGCGCACGAAGGAGATTGGCATCCGCAAGGTGCTGGGCGCGTCGGTTGGCTCGGTGGTGGGCCTACTGAGCAAGGATTTTTTAAAATTGGTCATTGGGTCAGTCGTCATTGCCTGTCCGGTCGCTTACTTTTTTATGCAAAAATGGTTGGCCGACTTTGCCTATCGCGTTGATATTCAGTGGTGGATATTTGTTGGTGCTGGAGCGGTAGCGGTGGCGATTGCGTTTTTGACGGTGAGTTCGCAAGCCGTGCGGGCGGCGTTGGCAAACCCGGTCAAATCATTGCGGAGCGAGTAAACAAGCCGGTTTGACGAGATGAAGAGCCTAGCGAATGCGTAATTCAAATAGGACTTTCGCACAACCCCAGCGGGGTTGAACATGAATAGACCCGGATGCAATCC
>JAYSUY010000694.1:0-3888 GCA_043718855.1 Saprospiraceae bacterium
CGGTTGTTGATTTTGGTGAAAACTTCCCCACCCGTAGCGCAACCTTCATCTTTTATCCGAAAATACATGGTGTCTCCCTCAATCATCTTTTTTTGATGACCCTTATAAACTGCCATGATTGATCTGCCGAGCCAAGGCTCCTGGTGATAAGGTTCATCAGCGCTCCCAAATGTGACTTCTGTAGACCCCTGGTCTGGGTCCATTGGACTAGCAACCCGTTTTAAGGGCCATTTTATCCGTTTCATTCGGAAGGGTATGTCTGAAATAAACCGCAAGGCGAAACCTTCAAATGATTGCTGGCCAATATTTTGCAATTCGCGCTGGCTGTACTTTTTCTGCACTCTTTTGAATACTCGCCAGATGCCTTCCTCTCTTCGGAAATAGTAATCCACCTTGTTCATGGGAAACAAATAGGTCACGATGGCTGCATCGTTTTCCAGATCGACTGGAATATTTTCGTGCCTGTCCCCTCCATAAAGTTCGTTAGGTGTCCCTTCCCAAATCACCCTGCGAGGTGAACCGAAGTGCTCTAGGCCCCAAGCGTTCAGCCCCGGATACTGATTTCTTCTAAAAGCGGCGAAGTCGTTCACTGAACTTAAAATCAAGGTTTTTTCCGCTCCAACAGAATCTTGGATGACGTACTGAAAGGGAAAAACTACCCCAAACTGCTGGAAGCCTTTGTAGTCATTGCCATAGGCATAGGCGTACCACGAACTCGAAAAGCGATGGATTTCCTCACCGTAGGGTTTCACCGAATCCAGAAACGCGTACACGCTGCTGAACTTGGGCGTAGTGGTGTCTTCCACTTCTTGATACCCGGCTCCTGATGATGCCGTGACCGCAGGGGTTGTATCCAAAGGTAAGTTTCTTCGCTCCCCAGATTCGGGAGGTGTGCCGGTGCAAGCACAAGCAAAAAGCAAGAGGGGGAATAGTTTTTTCATGGTGGTGGTTATTTTAAAGCCGAAAGTTCGGGGGAAATTCACCAGCCCCTGTCCTGTTTCCCCTTGAATTTGCAATTCGGAGGACCAACACCAAGTTTATCCATGTAATTCTACAACCGTAGTTTCATGATGAATTTCGTTGTTGGCATCTTCGCCAACAACTCGTTTTGAGCGATTGAATGCTTACAACTTATTTTTTACACGTTCCTTAAAATGAGCAAGCCGGAGCGACTGAGTAGTCGCTCCGGCTCGTTTTTTTTGGAGCAGTAAGGTGCGTCCAAGCACCCACTTACTTCATTTTCTTCTGCATTTTTTTCGGAAAAAGCCCCGGCGACGCAGACTTGCTTTTTTTGAAGCCGCCTTTTTTGTCCATTTTAGGCTTTAGACTTTCGGTGGCTTCGCAGCCAGATTTGGGGCTGCAACTGGGTGCAGCAAGGGCTGCAAAAACAGCGAACAAGAGAATGGTGTAGCGGCGCATAAGCGAAAAGTAGTGATTGACTGGTGGCTGTTTGACTGGTGGCTGGTTTATAGGGCCTTCAAAAACGTGCATCTTTCCAAGCCATTGCCCCACCAGTCAGGTTTCGGACATTGGTGAAGCCCTGAGCCTGCATCATCGCTTGAGCCATGCCACTGCGGGCACCAGAGCGGCAATGTATCACGATTTCGTCGTTTTTGTGGGCTTCTAATTCCCACATCCGGTTGGGCAGGTCGCCCAGCGGGATGAGTCGCGCGCCGAGGTTGAACTCTTCGTTTTCCCAGGGTTCGCGCACGTCGATGAAGACGAAGGTTTCGCCAGCGTCGAGTTTTTGTTTGAGTTCCTGTACGTTGATGTCCATAGTTGAGAATGAAGAATTTAGAATGTAGAGTGGGCAGTGGGAGGGTAAAAATGGACAGCAAAAGTCGCGTTAGTCCCACCCTTTTCACCACTTTTGCGCTGCTTTTTTTCAAAATCCAGATCAACTCATTTTGCTGTTTTCCCATGAAAATTCTTTTTGTCCACAATGCCCTCGTCACGACAGACACTTACGACGATGCGGTGCGGGCGTTGTGCGGGTTGGCCAAAGCCTTGGCCAAGATGGGGCATGAGGTGACCATTTTAGCCAAAATCGGCTCGAAATGCGCCTTCGTGCCACTGCTTGTGCTGGATGAGAAGAAGCCGGTGGAAGCGCAAATTCCGCCCGACACCGATCTGGTGCATTTCCACTCGGAGTCGAAAGAACCCGTGTCGAAGCCCTACCTCATCACGTTTCACGGCAAGGCTGCGGAGCCGCGCAGTTTCGACTGCAACACGGTGTTCGTATCGGCGCAGCAAGCCAGCGAGCACGGCGGCTCAGTGTACGTTCACTACGGCCTCGACTTTGAGGGCTATGGCCCGCCGATGCTCGAAAACCGGCGGCTGTGGTTCCACTTCACCAGCAGCGCCCAGTGGGGGCACCGCAATATGCGCGGCGCGATGGATTTGGCTACTCGTGCTGGCACCCGACTCCATGTGCTGGGCGGCTCTCGGTTCAACCTGCGCGAGGGGCGCATCACGCTCAGCCCCAGCGTCCGGTTTCACGGCCACCTCAGCCCCGGCGGGCGCGATGCGCTGCTCAACGGCTCACGCGGGCTGGTATTCCCGGTGGTGTGGCCTGAGCCTTTCGGGCTGGCAGTAGCCTAAAGCCTGTACTTCGGCTGCCCCGTGTTTGGCACGCCCTACGGGGCTTTGCCCGAGTTGCTGGGCCGCAACATGGAGGGGAGAAAAACGCATCAGGGCAATGGCAAAATCGAGGCGTTCTACTCCGATTTCGGCTGCCTCTCGGTCAAAAAATCGGAGCTGCTGGAGGCCATCAAGAACGCCGACTCCTACGACCGAGCCAAATGCCACGCTTGGGCAAGGGAGCAGTTTTCGGCTCAGCGTATGGCGGAAAACTATCTCCAACTCTACGAGCAGGTGCTGAACGGGCATCCGCTGCACTCCACGCCGCCTACGTTCGAGCAGGTGACGAGTGACAAGCCGCTGCCATTTGGAGGGTAGGGGGAAGGGGGCAAAAGGCAATTTTGCAAAAGACAAGAGGCAAAGTGCAATTTTGCAAACGGCAAGGAGCAACGGACAAAAGTGAACCAAAAACTGCAAAATTTAAAACCGCAAAAGGGAAACGGCGTTTTACCGTGATTGATAACCAACAACTGAAAACCGACAACTAACAACTACTCATCGCTATGCCCAATTGGTTGCTTTACACCCTCATCACGCTGGCCGCTTATAGCGGCATGGAGTTCATGGCTTGGCTCACACACAAGTATGTCATGCACGGTGTACTCTGGAACTGGCACGAAGACCATCACCGCCCACGCCACGAAAAAGAAGGTTTTTTTGAAAAAAACGACCGATTTTTCCTCGTTTACGCCATCCCATCCATGCTATGCTACATGATTGGCGGTCTCACGCCCAACTTTTGGGTCATGTTCATCGGCATCGGCATTTCGCTGTATGGTCTCACGTACTTCCTCATCCACGACGTGTACATCCACCGGCGGTTCAACTGGTTCCGGCACTTGGATTCGGAGTACTCGCGGGGTGTACTTCGGGCGCATGGGGCGCATCACTCCAAAAATACGAAGGAGGATTGCGAGTCGTTTGGCTTGCTCGTGGTGGCACCCAAATTTTTTAAAAAGCGCACTGGGCGCAAAATGGCTGAAGAGCAGAAACAAGGGGAAGCCATAGAGGATTAAGCACCTGTCGCAAGTCAGGTTTTAAACAAAGAGGGAAACAGAATCTATATTCTGTTTCCCTCTTTATCTTTTAGGGTAAACACTTAGCCGCCTCACCCACCACGACAACAATTGGACACGGATGAAACGGATTTAGGAACGTGTAAAAAATAAGTTGTAAGCATTCAATCGCTCAAAACGAGTTGTTGGCGAGGACGCCAACAACGGCATTCGTTGAGAACCAGGCACTTGC
>JAYSUY010000695.1:0-1431 GCA_043718855.1 Saprospiraceae bacterium
CAACCCCCTCAACAACCTCAACCCTCTCAACAGTCTCAACCCTCTCCCCCTCAACAGCCTCAACAACCTCAACAGTATGCTCAATTATCTCGATCACCTCGAAGCCCAAGCCATCCACATCCTGCGCGAAGTGGCCGGCCAGTTTGAACGCCCTGCGCTGCTGTTTTCTGGCGGCAAGGACTCCATCGTTTTGGTGAAACTGGCCGAAAAAGCCTTCCGCCCCGGCAAGTTTCCTTTCCCCCTCGTCCATGTGGACACGGGCCACAACTTCCCCGAAGTCATCGCATACCGCGACAAACTGGCCGCACAGTTGGGTGAAAAACTCATCGTCCGCAAAGTCGTGGACACCATTCGCCGCCAGGGCCTGACCGACGGAACAGGCAAGTACCCCAGCCGCAACGCCTTGCAAACCAACACCTTGCTCGAAGTCATCGAAGAGTTGGAGTTGGATGCCTGCATCGGCGGCGCGCGCCGCGACGAGGAAAAAGCACGCGCGAAGGAGCGCATTTTCAGCATTCGCGATGAGTTTGGCTCTTGGGACCCGAAGCGCCAGCGCCCCGAACTTTGGGACACCTACAACGGTGCCGTCCGCAAGGGCGAAAACGTGCGCGTGTTCCCCATCAGCAACTGGACCGAATTAGACGTGTGGAACTACATCCGCCGCGAAAACATCGAACTGCCCGACATCTACTTTTCCCACAGCCGCGATTGCGTGGTCACGCCCGGCGGCCAGTTGCTCGCCATCACGCCCCACATCCGCCTCGACCCGGAGGACGTGACTTCCGTGCGCGACGTGCGCTTCCGCACCGTCGGCGATGCCACCTGTACGGCTGCCGTGGAGAGTTTGGCGAGCACGGTGGAGGACATCATTCAGGACATTTTGACCACAAAAATCAGCGAGCGTGGTGCGACGCGCCTCGATGATCGCCTTTCAGAAGCGGCGATGGAGGACCGGAAGAAAAACGGCTACTTCTGAACGCACTGTGTAGCTGTATGGCGGAATGTTATTCCGCTTTTTCAAAATCAAACAGCCGGAATAACATTCCGGCATACAAGCAACAACACCTTGACAATGAATATTTTGAAGTTCATAACAGCCGGTAGCGTGGACGACGGCAAAAGCACCCTCATCGGTCGCCTCCTCTTCGACTCCAAAGCCGTTTCGCACGACGTGCTGCACACCCTCGAACGCCAGAGCCGCAACAAGCCCGACGGCGAACTCGACCTCTCGCTGCTCACCGACGGCCTCCGCGCCGAGCGTGAACAAGGCATCACCATCGACGTGGCCTACAAATATTTCAACACCCCGCGCCGCAAGTTCATCATCGCCGACACGCCCGGCCACGTCCAGTACACCCGCAACATGGTGACCGGCGCGAGCAACGCCGACCTCGCCATCATTTTGGTGGATGCGCGGCACGGCGTGGTGGA
>JAYSUY010000696.1:0-3877 GCA_043718855.1 Saprospiraceae bacterium
TAAAGTAACAAAGTAGAATTAAGCACATCGGCACAAATGTCTCGTAAAGGCGCAAGATTCTGATTGTTAGTGCTTTGCGCTTTTTGAAATCACAAAAAATAGTTTTGGCGAAGCACTAAAAGGCTTTCTGGGTCTTCAATCGCCCCCAGTAGCGCAAGCATTACCGCCCCACATAATTGTGTGGAGTCAAGGCCTTCAACTCTTCTTTCACCTCATCCAGCACATACAGCCCATCCACAAACTCGTGCAGTGCTTCGCGCGTCACCGCTGAGCGGCCCCGCGTGAGGGCCTTGAGTGCTTCGTAGGGCTGCGGATAGCCCTCGCGCCGCAGGATGCTCTGGATGCCTTCAGCCACCACCATCCAGTTGTCTTCCAAGTCGTCGTACAGTTGGCCCTCGTTGAGCAGCAACTTGTCCAGGCCTTTCAGCACAGATTTCAAGGCCACGAGCGTATGGCCCATCGGCACCCCTACATTGCGTAGCACGGTGGAATCCGTCAGGTCGCGCTGCAAGCGGCTGATGGGCAGTTTTTCGGCAAAATACTGGAACAGCGTATTGGCTAAGCCGAGATTTCCCTCAGCATTTTCGAAGTCAATGGGGTTCACCTTGTGCGGCATAGCCGACGAGCCGACTTCGTCCTTCACCGTTTTTTGGCGAAAATATTCCATCGAGACATACGTCCACACGTCGCGGCAGAAATCCAGCAGAATCGTGTTGATGCGCCCAAGTGCCTGACACTGAGCGGCAAAGCAGTCGTAGTGCTCGATTTGGGTGGTGTGTTGCGAGCGTTCGAGGCCCAAGAACTCGCGGACGAAATCATCGCCGAACAACTGCCAGTTGTAGTCGGGATATGCTGCGTAGTGGGCGTTGAAATTGCCAGTCGCGCCGCCAAACTTGGCCCGGTGGGGCAAGACCCGCAGCAAGCCCAACTGCACATCCAGCCGCTCCACAAACACCCGAAACTCCTTGCCCAGCAGGGTAGGGGAGGCCGGCTGACCGTGCGTCCGAGCCAGCATCGGCACCTGCGCCCACTCCTGCGAAAGTTGCTCCAAGCGGTTACGCACTTGGGTGATGAGTGGGTAGTACACGTCCTGCAAGGCATTTTTGAACAGCAGCGGCGTGGCGGTATTGTTGATGTCCTGCGAGGTGAGTCCGAAGTGGACGAACTCGCGCAAGGAGCCGAGATCAAGCGTGTCAAATTTTTCTTTCAGGAAATATTCCACCGCCTTCACGTCGTGGTTGGTGGTACGCTCGATGGCTTTGATCTGCTCTGCATCGGCCAGGCTGAACCGCTCGAAGATGGCATTCAGGTCGTCGATTTTATCGTCCTCAAAAGCGGCTAACTGCGGCAAGCCGTACTGGCAGAGTGCGATAAAGTATTGGATTTCAACAAATACGCGGTATCGAATCAGTGCGTACTCGCTGAAATAGGCGTTCAGTTCGCGGGTTTTGTCGGCGTAGCGGCCGTCGATGGGAGAGATGGATAGAAGCATTTTTGAAATAGCCGAAGTGTTTCAGGCGCGGCGAAATTCGGCTTTTTTGAAGAAACCGTGATGACTGGGAATGACCGACTTCTACCTTTGTGGCTCATTATTTTTTAAACAACGAACATGAAAAATATCGCTTTGCTCTTGATGCTTGCTGTGTGCGGCATCGCTTGCGGCCATCGCCACAATGCTAATGTCGTCAATCCTACCGCTTTTGCTTGCCCGATGGACTGCGAAAAAGGTAAAATTTACCCGCAGGTCGGCTCTTGCCCGGTGTGCAAAATGGATTTGGAGGGTGTTGCCGCTCCCGCTGCTGCTCAGCAGGATTCGACGGCCCCGACTCCGCTGAAAACCTTGGAACAGGAAACCATGCGCATCCACGATGAGGCGATGGCTGAAATGGCCGACATGAACCGGGTACGCCGCGAAATGAAGGACTTCATGGCACGGGCCAGAATGACCCCAGAGGCCATGAAACAATGGCAGCAAACGCTCACGGACATCGAAAAAGCGGAGGAGGGCATGATGAACTGGATGGCTGCTTACAAAGAACCTGCAGGGCAAGCGGAGGCCGACGCGCTGAAATATTTACAGGAGCAAAAAGAGAAGATTGCTCAAAATCAGGCAGACATCCGGGCGGCTACGGCGGCTGGAAAAAAGTTGTTGGGGAAATAACCCCACCCCCGGCCCCTCCCCCAACGGGCAGGGTCGATTGGGTCTGTTTTTTACAACGGCAGAGCCGCGAGATATTTGTAGAAATCCGAAATTATTAGTTCAAAAGGTGCAGCGCACCGTCATATTACCGGGTTACGGTGCGCTGCACCTCATTCGTCGGGGCCTAAAAAATCTACAAATATTTTGGTGCGCTGCACCATTTTTCAGAACCAATCTCCCCTCCCATTTGGGGGAGGGGCCGGGGGTGGGGTAAAAACAGAAGGCACACCTTTGGGGCGTGCCTTCTGTTACAAACAAAACCAACTAAAAAACCTGCTTTCTTGCGTTGTGCAAATTCGTTTCAACCCTTGCGGCGAAAAGAACGATACAAAAACGGAGACCGCTGGGGAAACGCTGCCTGGATTGGAAATAATTATTGCCGCACCAGTTGTTTGACCTCAAAAACTTTAGAAGTCTGTTGAGGATCAATAATTTGTACGAAAAATATTCCTGCTGGCAAGCCGGTTGCGGAGACTGATCCACCGTTCGGTATTTGATTGGCGAACAGTACCATGCGCCCAGTCAGGTCGTACACCCGTACATCGGCGGCCTGTACGGATTCGGGCAAAGCCAAACGGAAAATATCGTCTGTGACTGGGTTGGGTTGTACTTGCCAAGGCTCGTCTGAGAAGTGGACTGGGTCGCTGGTACCCACTGTCTGACAAGCCAGTTTTTCCAACAAAGTGGTGGTTTGTACCCAAAAAGCGGCCAGTTGTGGTGCGAACTGCGCCTGACTGTAGATATCCGTGTGGCCGCCGCCGGTCACGGTGGTCAGGTAAGACTCCAGCCCGATGGACGTTGCATACGGATGCAGTAAGCCGGTGCCTTCCAAGTAGGCGATGTTGGCTGCCAAGCCTTTCAGATAGAATACAGTCCCGTCGGTGGTACCGTGTATGCTGGTCATCGGCTGCTCGGTTGCATCGATCCAAGTGCGGCGATATAGGCCGCCCGACATATTCACGACGGCTTTGGATTTGGAGGAGTGTGTCTTGTTGGCCGCGCTGCCGCTGATGCCTTCCAGTCCTCCGTTGGGCGGGAGCAGGGCGGTGAGGAAGGCGGGCATCGGGTCGTTGTTGTCCAAATAAGCCGTGTGCAATGCCGCGACCGCCCCTGCTGAGTAACCCCCAATAAAAATGTTGAGCGTATCGGCGCGGAACTGGTTGACGGTGGCCGCATCGTCGCGGAAATGGCGCACTGCCGCTTTCATGTCACCGACGGCTTTCACCGCTGTGTTGAAAATCTGGATGGAATCGGGGAAGCCCAGCGTGAACAGCGGGAAGAGCCGGTACTGGATGGAGGCTGCGACGTAGCCCTTTTGGGCCAGCAAGGTGCAGTAGGCTGCCATATCGGTTTTGTCGCCGAACATGAAACTGCCGCCGTGTGCCAGCACGACTACCGGGCGTTTGCCCAAGTTGTCGCCTACTGGCTCGTATACGTCCATTTGCAGGGTCACTGCCTCGCCAGAGTAAGCGATGGTGGGCGCGTAAGCGACGGTGGTTTTTTTGACGGCGGTGAAAATGTCGGCCTTATAGCGGGAGCCGTCGCAGCCGGGATTTTGTGCCACGAGAGCAGTGAAGTGGGCCAGAAGAAAAAAGGAGAGGATGTACTTCATGGATAATGATGAATGTTGGATGTGACTAACAATGAACAGGAGAGGGGGAAGAGAAAGCGGGCAAT
>JAYSUY010000697.1:0-3872 GCA_043718855.1 Saprospiraceae bacterium
GGCAGCCTACTTTTGGCTGATCCCCTTCGTGGTGGATCAAGCAGCCCGCAAGGTATCGCCAGAGATCGAGCGGCAGGTGGGCGACAGTTGGTACCAGTCGCTCACAGCCGAGTACAAAACCGACACAGCGAAGACGCGCTTAGTACAGGCTTTTTACGATTCGCTGGCCTACGCGGGCAACTACCCGATTCGCATCACGGTGGTACAAGAAGCAGTGGTCAACGCTTTTGCATTGCCCGGGGGGCGCATCGTGGTGTTTGATGGCATCCTGCGCATCATGGATCAGCCGGAGCAGTTGGCCGCACTACTAGGCCACGAGGCGAGCCATGTGGAACTGCGGCACTCCACCCGTGCCGTCTTCCGCGAATTGGCCAATAGCCTGTTTTTTAGTCTGTTTCTGGGCGATTACGGCGACATTTCGGTGATCATTGCCCAGCAGGGCGACCAGTTGGCGGGCCTCTCGTATTCTCGTTCGCTGGAGTTGGAGGCCGATGCGCACGGTTTCCGGCTGATGCAGCAGAGCCGGGTGCCGACGGTGGGGATGCGCGATTTGTTTCAAAAAATGAAAGACAGCGAGTCGGATGGTGGAGCCAGCGATGCCCCCAATTTCCTCAGCACCCACCCGTCGCTGGAGGAGCGTGTGAAGGTGGTGGAAAGAAAAATGGCGACAGAAGATACTGCTGTGGATTCGGTGCCGCCTGTGCTATGGCACATCTGGAAATCGTTGAAAGCGATTTGAAGAGCGCGAGATGCGCTACTTTTGGCCGCTCCACTCAAAAGGCAAAGAGCAAATACCAAACCATCAAACTTTTCAACCATCGTGGACTTTGGGCGGTCGGGCCCCATGGTTTCAATCCAATGGTGTTTAGTTAAGCGGCAGAGTCGCAAAATATTTGTAGAAATTCGTGCAAAGCCAAGTTTTGGAGGTGCAGCGCACCGAAATATCCCGGTGCGCTGCACCTCTAAAACAAGGGTGTACGACAACTTCTACTACAAATATTTGGGCGGCTCTGCCGCTCCCTAAAAGCCTTAACTAAACACCATTGGATTAAAACCGTGGGTTGAAAGCATGGGTCCCGACCGCCCAAAGTCCCAAACCAGAAACCTTCCAACTTCCAACCTAACACGAATCATGGCAAAAAAAGAACAATTCACCTCCACCATCCAATCGGGCTACAACTTCGCCAGCCCATCCATCGTGCTCGGCGGTGCCATGCTTGATGGCGAGGCCATCCCAGGCCTGCAAATCAAAGTGCCGCTGCGCACGATGACCCGTCACGGCCTCATCGCCGGAGCCACTGGCACGGGCAAGACCAAAACCCTACAAGCCATCGCCGAGCAACTGGCCCAGAACGGGGTGCCGAGCCTGCTGATGGACATCAAGGGCGACCTGTCGGGCATTGCTATGCCGGGTACAGACAACCCAAAAATCACCGAACGTTCGGGTAAAATCGGCATCTCGTGGCACCCCAGCGGCAGTTCGGTGGAGTTCCTCACCCTCTCGGGCGAGAAGGGCGCGAGGCTGCGGGCCACAGTGAGCGAGTTTGGTCCGGTGCTGTTCAGCCGCATTTTGGGCCTGAACGACACGCAGAGCGGCGTAGTGGCGGTGGTGTTCAAATACTGCGACGACAACCAGTTGCCACTGCTCGACCTGCGCGATTTCAAAAAAACGCTGCAATATCTCGGCAACGAGGGCAAGGAAGCCATTGAAGCGGAGTACGGCCAATTCAGTGCGGCCACTGCGGCCACCATCCTGCGTAAGGTGGTGGAGATGGAGCAACAGGGAGCAGACGCTTTTTTCGGAGAAGTTTCCTTCGATGTACACGACCTGACGCGGATGGACGAAAACGGGCGCGGGGTGGTGAGCATCGTGCGCCTGAGCGACATCCAAGACCGACCTAAGTTGTTCAGTACCTTCATGTTGCAGATGCTGGCGGAGATTTACGCTTCGTTCCCGGAGGAGGGCGACGTGGAGCAGCCAAAGTTGTGCATCTTCATCGACGAGGCGCACTTGGTATTCCAGGAGGCCACGCCCGCGCTGATGCAGCAGATGGAAGCCATCATCAAACTCGTGCGCTCGAAGGGTGTGGGCATCTTTTTCATCACCCAAAATCCGATGGACATCCCGGAAAGCATACTCGCGCAGTTGGGCTTGAAGGTGCAGCACTCGCTCCGCGCTTTCACGGCCAAAGACCGCAAAGCCATCAAAATGGCTGCCGAAAACTACCCCATTACGGAGTTTTACCAGACCGAAGATTTGCTCACCGCGCTCGGCATCGGTGAGGCCATCGTGAGCGTACTGAACGAAAAAGGCATCCCTACCCCACTGGCCCACACGCTGATGCGCCCACCTGAAAGTCGCATGGACATCCTGACTCCGATGGAAATCGACAACATCATCGGGCGCTCTGCGCTGGCGCGGAAGTACAACCAAGAGGTGAACCGCGAGAGCGCCTACGAAATCCTGACCGGAAAAATCGCCGAAGCCGCCGAGCAGACACCTGCCGAAGAGCGTCCGAGAGCCGGAAGGGTCGAAAAAGAAGAACCCGGCATGATCGAGACCATTGCCAAAGACCCGCTGGCTCGCCAGATCGGGCGCACAGTGGCCCGCGAACTCACGCGGGGCCTGCTGGGTGTGCTAGGCTTGGGCGGTGCGAGAAGGACGACGAGGAAAAAAACAGGGTGGTTTTGAAAGAAACCCATTTCACACAACGCCACGACGGCACAACGTTTTGAGTATAGCGTTGTGCCGTCGTGGCGTTGTGTGAAACATTCTTCCGTCAAAGCCGCACCACTTTCCCAGCCCGTGCCGTGCCGCCTGCCTTCACCCGCCACACGTACACGCCGGTTTGAGGGAATGCCGAACTTGGGGTTTCCGCCCGATTTTCACCGACTATGCCAGAAACATAGAGCCGAAACACCTCCCGGCCAGCGAGGTCGCTCAGCGTCAACTCTGCCTCCGAGGCTTCGGCCAGTTGAAGCAAGAAGGTGGTGCCGCCTGTGGTAGGGTTGGGATAGGGCGAGGCAAATATCTCATGGTCAGTGATTTGGGCCTTGTTGCCTTGCCGCTCTTCGAGTTGGGCTGTGAAGTTGAGGCTGCAGTTCAAGTCACCGATTTTGATGCCGCGCATGACGTAAGCCGTGTCTGACTGGGTGTTTTTCAGGGTGATGTTTTCCGGGAAAGGCCCCTGAAACGGGTTCAGTGGGTTGGGGAAAACAAAACTAGGGTCAATGAATCGCCAAGAGGTGTTGTTGGGCAGGTCAATGTAGATTCCATCCAGCAGTTTCTTGAACTCACCCAAATCGAAACTCGTGATGCTGCCGCTCTTGTTGGCATCGGCAGCAATGTATTGCCAAGTTTCAGTGAAGGGCTGGGTACCGTTGAGGTGCCTTTCTAAGCGGTCGAGGTCGGCTTGATCCACGCCTTCGAGCGGGTTGGAGTCGTTCGTTGGCGTGACAGTGAACATGGACATGGGAATGGTTTTACATCTTTTCAGAATGGTACATCCCAAACTATCCATTGCTTGAGTTTTCGAATAAACTGGTACGTTGCCACCACCGCCAACAACTTCCATTGTACCATTTTTGATTTTCCCTCCATCGCACCACCGTTCAAGGCAGATGGTCGTTTTCGGTGCGGTGCAAAAACCGTTGGTATCCGTCACCGTGACTTTGACCAAGCAATAGTTGGTGTTCCCTGCCCGGTCTCTTGCCCAGACTTCCATCTCCCGTTCGCCGAGTGTTGTGCAGTTCAAATTCACCGTCTCGGCACTGCTCGGAGGGAAGCCAACACCAGTCCCCGCTTCACGGATGCGCACCTCCGCTGAATTGGCGTGGTCGTAATTATCTGACGTAGAGTGCAGCAGTTCCCA
>JAYSUY010000698.1:0-3870 GCA_043718855.1 Saprospiraceae bacterium
TACGAATTATTTGGGTGGGGTTTTTTGTTTTTCACCGCCTCACTTTGTTTGCGTACCGATAATGCCCCGTCACCGTATACTCGAACAAGCAATCCGACATCTCCTGTCCCTGCCCGATGTTGTGGACGATCAGGTACCGCCTATGGTCGTCTGACTTGCGGTTGACCACGATGCCGATGTGGGTTAGTCCGCCGCCCAAGTCCCAAGTCACGAGGTCTCCTGGCAGGTAGTCTGCGCCGTTTTTGGTCACTGGCTGCTGCGCCCCGTGCCGGGAGAAAAAAGTCATCAGGTTGGGTACCCGGCGGTGGTCGATATTGGTGTCGGGTTTTTTCAGGCCCCAAATCTTCGGGTAGGCCCCAAAGTTCGCCTTCATGTCCTCGTGTACTTCTTTTTGGAGGTCAATGCCCAGTTTTCGAAAGGCCCGGATGACCACATCGGTGCATACGCCCCGGTCGGCTGGCACATCGCCATTGGGGTACGGGATGGCAAAATAGGCGGGGTCGTACAGTACCGTGTCATGGGTCAGGCTGAGCGCGGCATTTGAGATTTTCAGACCAAAACCGGAAGGCGAGGGGAGGCTGTCGGGTAATATTTGGGCGGTGTTATCGCGCTGGGCGGTGCTTTGGCCGTTGCTGCACGAGGCGGCGAGCAGGAGGAGCAGGAAGAGCGTGGGTAGGAGTTTCATGTGTTGATGGTAAGTGTTCGGTGGCAAGCCAAGCAAAACGTGCTGCGTTGGGTAGCGCATTCATCCGACGACAAAATTCGTCGGATGAAGTATCAACGCTCGTCCGACGAATTTGTCGTCGGGCGAATGGGATAAAAATCTTTGCATCAACACATCCAAAGTGCTTCAAAACACCGCCCGCACCTGCGCCCGCCCAACATGCACGATGCCGTTGTCGCCTGTTTTTCGGCCCTCGTAGTTGAGGTTGAGTTGTACACTTTTGGAGAGTTGGCGGTCAAGTGTGAGGCTCCACTGGAAGTTGCGCCCATCCTGCAAACCTTCGAGCATCGTGAACGCCACCGCCGTGTTGGACGGCCCGGTGTAGCGGATGTCGGTGAAGGTGCCGCGCAGCCGAAGCGAAGTGGCTGCGCGGAAGCCCTGTGCGTTCTGCCGGCTGGTGGGGTTCCAAGTCAGTTCTGCATTCCACTCCGTTTGGGCGGCTTTTTCGCGGTTTCCGAGTGTGTTTTGGCTGTTTCTGGTTTTAAAATCGAATACTGCACGGAAACTGCGGTCGGGCAGCCAAGTCAGTTTGGGTCCGGTTTCCCAGTACCCAATCTCAAAGTTGCGGGTGCTAAACGCCTCGTTTTCGCTTGATTTTTGGCCCTGCGTCAGGTCCGCCTCCGCGCTCCAGCGGCGGCTGATGCTGGCGCGTCCGTGCAGGGTGCGGTCGAGGTTGCGCCGCCGCTCGAAGCCGGTGGTGAGCAGCACTTGGCTCTGGTTGTCGCCCTGCGAGAGCGAAGCGTCCCAGGCCGGATTGGCGCGGTTGACGAAGAGCGCATTGCGCACCGACAGGTTGAGCGCGGCCAACGCAGAGTCGGCCACTGCAAACTGGAACGGATTCCAGGGCGAGGCTCCGGCTGCTCCCGCGAAACTGCGGCGGTTGATTTGTAGGGTACTTTGGGTGGAAAAACGACTCAGCCTCCGCTGCCATCGCCGCTTAGACTGCGCCCACAGCACCCGAGGATCGAGCCGCAGACTCTGATTGAGCAGCACATTGTTCGTGCGGACGTAATCGGAAGTCGTCACGGCTACCCGCACGAAGTTTGCTTGATCTTGAAACACGGCCACTTCCATCTCGTCCACCTGCACGATGCTGTCCTGGTTGCGGTCGGCCCAAGTGTATTGCCCCTCTCCGGGGTTCACCGCCAGATAATTGAACTCGATGCGGGGGCTTTGCCCTGAACCCAGTTCGTAGCCCGTGGTCAGGTTGAGCGCGTTGCGCCAAGCCGAGAGGTTGTAGTCTACCCTGCCGAGGTAGGTGCGCTGCGCCGTCTGATCAGTCAGTTCGGGATCAAGTATCTGGAGGGTGCGGTAGGTGAGGTTCCACGTGAGTTGCTGGGTCGTTGAGTTTGAAGTTTGAAGTTTGAAGTTTGAAGTTTGTGAGCCGCTCTTTGCCTCTTGCCCCTTACCTTTTGCCTTTTGCCCTTTGCCTTTTGCTCCCTGCCATGTTCCGTTGATATTCAGGTCATTAGCGGCAGTATTTTGCTTGAACGAAAGGCCCGTTGGAAAAAAATCGTTGCGCTGCGAGAGGCTGCCACCGAGTTGCCAAGTGCGGCGTGTGTCGAGGGTTTGGAAGTAAAAACGGTACACGTCGTACCAAAAACTGGCCCGGCTGAGGGTGTCGGCTCCGGCGGCAGTGCGCTGGTTGCGCTCTCGCTCAGTGTAAAAACCGATCTTGAAGGACGTTGGACGTTGGACGTTGGACGGTTTACCCGTCGAAGGCTCGCCGTAGGCGGGTGGACGGAGCGTGTCAGGCAAGTACCCCGGAATGTTATTCCGGGACAAGGTGTCAGCAGGAGCGACAGCAGCAGGTGGCTCCGTTTTTTTCCGAAAAAACGTCTTCGATACATCCAGTTTGGGCCTCGAAAATCGGCTGCTTTCGGCTGTGCCGTCGGTTTGCAGAAAATTTCCCTCCGCCAGCACCTCAAAGCCCCTGCGCTGCACCCGCGCTTGGCCAAAATGCCGCTGCCCCGCGTACACGCCCACCCGCTGGAACGAACCGAACTCGTAGCGGCCTTGTCCCCAGCCAGTTCGCTCTGCTGTCAGACCGACCCGCAGCACCTGCTCGGCTACCGTGTCGCGGGAGTTATCCACGTTCCAGTCGCGCACAAACTCTGCCGGGCGGTAGGGATTGAGCGGGCGAAACTGTCGGGCGGTGCGTTCGTAACTGCCGGACAGGCTGACGTTGAGCGGGTGAGGAGTGAGGAGTGAGGAGTGAGGAGTGAGGTGCTGCTGAAATCCCACGAACACCGCCGCGCCCAGATCATCCTCGTTGCCGAGCGGCGAAAACCGGTTGAGGTCTCGGTTGCTCAGGGCGGCTTCGGCCTTCAGGCTGCTGCCTCGGAACGGCTCAGCCTCGGCCCCGATGGTGTAGAGTTGCCGCAATTCGGGAGCGATGAGGCGCACCACTGGCTCGAAATTGCCCGTTGGCTGGCAGGTAGTCGGGTCGGGCGCGACCCAGCGAAACACCCGCCCGTTGGCTGCCGTGAGCGCCTGCACGTAGTTGCCCTGACCGGGCAGCACTTCCGTAAATCGGGCGGCGTACCGGGCCTGCGCCACATCTGTGGAGTAGGCCAGTACACGGAGCGACTGCCCACAAACCACCGTGTCCGTGTACTGGTACAGCACCCGGTTGGGGTCAAAATCGGGCAACGTGTCTACCCCCGAAGCGAAGGCGTTGCGCAGGTTGTCGCCTGACTCAGCCAAGCGACGGCGCTCGGCTGGGGAGAGGTCGCCCGCGCTGCTGTTGTTCTTGCTGTCCTGCTCGGAGTAGTAGTTGAACCAAGTGCGGGTTTTGCCGTGCTGCCAGCCCAAATTGGCGGCCACTGTGGAGCGCAGGTAGGTCTGCACGGCGTACTCAAACTCGACGATGATGCGGATGTCCTTCGTCACCAATCGCCGGGCAGTGAAGGTCAGTTCGCCCAAATTGTAATCCACCGTGTAGTCATCCTGCAAGCCGCGCCGCAGGAGTTGGCCGTCGGCATACACTTTTTCTGTACCGGCCAGCACGATGATAAATCGCTCACCCTCTGTACCTTGCAAGCGGTACGGCCCCTGATTGCCTTCTTGGCCCTGTATGATTTGGCGGGCGAATTTGCCGCGCGAGACGGCGGCTGCGGCGCGGAGGGAGGCCTCACCCCCGGCCC
>JAYSUY010000699.1:0-3867 GCA_043718855.1 Saprospiraceae bacterium
ATCCGTGTCTAATCCGTTCAACCCGTCAAATCCGTGTCCTAATTGTTGCCGTGTGTGTGAGGGGTTAAGTTTTAAATCTTGGTTTTTGCCAAGAACTGCCCTGCGAGTAGCCCGGACTTTTGCGGCATCAAAAATTTTTAAAAAATGCCACACAACACATCCACACTCCTCGCCGCGCTCCACAGCCGCACCGAAACCATTCTGCAAAAAGCCATCGCCGAATGGCAAATGTTGCCGCCCGAACGGCTGGCCGCTTCGCCCGGCCCCGGTCGCTGGTCGGCGGCGCAGTGCCTCGAACACCTCAACCACTACGGCCACCACTACCTGCCCGCCATCGAAAGCGCGATAAAACAGGCGCAGCAGCGCGGCAGTCGGCCCGCCGCTGAGTTTCACCCTGGCTGGTTAGGGGCATACTTCACGGGCCTCATGCTGCCCCAACCGGACGGTAGTTTGAAGTCAAAAATGAAATCCCCGAAGGAAGCCGTGCCCTCCTCCGCCGAGGCTTCGGCGGACAAGCCCTCCGCTGCACCCGACCCGGTGGCGACGCTGGCCGAGTTCATCGAGCAGCAGGAACAGATGTTGCAACTGCTGGAAGCCGCCCGCTCGGTTAACCTGAACACGGTGCGGGTGCCGACTTCGCTCTCCCGCTGGATTCGGCTGCGGCTGGGCGATACTTTCGGGTTTGTGATAGCACACAACGAGCGGCACATGGCACAGGCGGAACTGACGTTGAATTGATCCGGCCACATCTCGCCCCTCACGTCTCACCCCTCTCCCCTAGCCTTTACCCGCCGGAGTTTCAACGAAGGCGGGCCTCACACCACCTCTCCGTTGGCCAAAATCTCCATGTACCGGGTGCGCATGGTGCTGGGGTCAAACATCAGGTTGCCATCTGGCGAAGTGCCTTCGGCAATGGTCAGTTCCCACTCTTCGTTGATGGTCACCACCGAGCGAGAGACACCTCCATTGAGTGCACGAGTGTACGCAATTTCTTGTTTTCCAATGAGTTCGCCCTGGAGTGTAAAAGTGGCGAGCGCGTACGAGTAGTCGAGTAGTGCGGCTTTCCACCACACCAGCGCGACAAAATTTTTGGTGTCGGCGATAGCGAAGCAGGGGACGTACTCGGTGAATTCATCATCCTCTACCGTGCCTTCGATCGGGTGAATGAACTGGGCGATCATGGCCTCGCTGAGCGGGTCATTTTCGGTACCAAAGGTGTGGTGAGAGTCTTCCCCGATGGTGAGGGGCACGGAGACAGGGGGAAATTTGGCGACGAAGTCGGGAAAAGTGGGCTGGGCAGCGACCATGATGTGCGTTTTTGCGGCAAAAGTAAAGACTCCGCTGACATCACAGTAGAAGCGTAAGTTTCAAAAATAACCGAAACCTTACAGCACGCTACTTCAACTGCCACAAAACCGCTTCTTTTGCAACGCACAACTGCGCTGCTGCACAGCAGGGTTTGCCCAATCACCAAAACCAACCAATCACCAACACTTTCTGCCTTGCCTGTGACCGACATCAAATCTGCTGCCTACAGTGGCGCCGCCCTCGAATGGCTTTTCGCCCTGCCCACCCCGCCCGCCAAGGCCGACCTCTGCGCCCTCGACGAGCAATTCGCCATCCCCTGCGTCCACGAGTTGGTGGAAAACCACGCCTTCGACCTCTCCGTGCAGGCCAACCACCCGGCGGGGGGCTGGTTCAACCATTTTTACTACGAAGCCCGCAACCGCGAGAAGGTGTTCGGCACCAAAAATTTGGGCATCGGCTACCCCTTCGCCATCGCCCGGCTGGGCGGCACCGAGGTGGCTGCGCCGCTTTTTGTGTGGCAATTTGCACTGGAGCCGCACCCCTACCACACCGACCAGTGGTCAGTGCAGCGCACCGAGCAGCACGTCGTGCAGCCCAACTACCCGTTTTTTCACCTCGTGGACCAGTTGCACGGCACCAATTTTTCGGTGCGGGCGCAGGAACTGACCCAAAACCGCCAACTCGACAGCCGCAGCCTCAGCGAAATCTGCGAAGGCGTCCGGCTCATGCTCGGCCTCGTGGAAGACGGCCTGCCGATGAGCGTACAGCCCTGTCCCAGCATTGACGAACTGCCCACTTCGCTCGCCGAAGGCCGCCTGCGATGGTCGGCGGTGGCCGGCATTTTCCCCACGCTGCCCCGCACGGTGGTGACGGAGCCGCCCAGCGTCGCGCCCGACCTGCCCGCCGAAGGTGCCGACTGGAAGCACCCCTTCACGATGCTCGCGCTCGACCCTTCGCAGCGGGCCATCCTGCAAGCCGTACACCGCAATGCCCTCACCGTGGTGGAAGGCGCGAGCGGCACGGGCAAGACCTACCTCATCTCGGCGGTGGTGATGAACGCCCTCTCGAATGGCAAAAAATGCCTCGTCGTGTCCAAAAGCGTCAACGCGCTGCGGCGGGCGCAAAAACTGATCCTCGACAAGGGTTTTGGCGACCTCAGTTTCGTGGTGCGCGACCTCGTGAGCGACCAGCAGATGCTGGCCGATATGCTCCGCATGACGGCTGACAGCAAAAATCGCGCAGCGCACAACGAGGAGATTTTTAAAACTACCCTCAACAAAACGCTGCGCGAGCAGCGCAAACTCGACGATGCTTGGGACGACCTGCACGCCCCGATGTTTGGCGACCAGAGTTTTTCCGAAACCGTAGGCGAGTACCTCCGCGCCAACCGCTCGGAAGGCAAGGAACTGCTGCTCAGTCAGTTGTCGACAAGCGATTTTGTTTTTTCAAAAGAAGAGTACGACGGCATCGTGGCCGCCATCTACGCCAGCGAGCCGCTGTTCCGCCGCTTCCCTACCCTGAGCCACCCGCTCAGCCGACTGAACAACTCTGTTTTTTCCCAACACGACGGCCCGCAGGGCCTGCGCTGGACGGAGGGCCAGGTGAGCAGTCTGCTGAGCAAAATCACCGCGCTGCACCACCGCTTCATCAGCAAAACCAACGACTACTCGGAGGCCCTGCTCGACCACTACGAGCAGTATTTCAACGAACTTTCGGCCTTCGTGAAGCGCATCCGTGACGGGCTAGACGACGGCGTGACGCGCTTCGGGAGCGATTTTGAAAAGCCGATTTCCGCTTCCGAAAAACTCTACGGCGTGTTCAGCGACCGCTACAAGGAAATTGTGGAGGCGAAGGGAAGAATCGGCGGCATCTTCGACGAGATGCGCAAGGCTTACGCGCTGCGCAAATACTTCGAGTTCGATTTTCCGCCCAATTTTGACAACCGCAACATCAAGAAGGTCAGCGAGTTGACCAAAGATTTTGAAGCCGCCCTGCGGATGTGGCGGCGGCGCATCCCCTCCTCCGTACGCGAAGACCTGCGCCGCCTCAACGCCCGCAGCATCCACGCCGATCTGGATTTCCGGGAGCAAATCAAGGATTTGGAGTACGCGATGGACGTGTTTTTGGAGGAGTTCAACACCACGGGGCTGTACGCCGACACGCTGCGCCACGAGGCCCTCACCATCCCGAAGCGGCAGGAGTTTTTAGAGGAAATCATACACCGCCTCGAAGACACCCGCTTCTACCTCCGCGACTTCGACGATTTTTACATTTGGCAAAAACACTGGCTGTCGCTCAGCACCGCGCAGCAAAAAGTGGTGCGCGCGCTCTGCAAAATCAAGCCGATGAACTGGCAGGCGGCTTTCGAAAGTTGGTACCTGCACCACCTGCTGCAAAACGAGTTCAACCCCAACTTGCAGTGGAACGCGGCCCTGCTCGAGGGCCTGAGCCAGAGTACCCGCGAGTTGCGTCTGCTCATGCCTGCCCAAATCAGCGCGCACTGGTTTGCCCGCAAGACGAAGGCCCTAAAATCTATGAAGTCACTGAGTGTCAGCGCAT
>JAYSUY010000700.1:0-1423 GCA_043718855.1 Saprospiraceae bacterium
TGCGGCGGACGCGGGGTGCAGACTGTTTCTGTTTCATAAAAAAGCCGCTGTCAGGTGGTCTGAACAGCGGCTTTTCTTAGGCTCGAAGGTCAAGTTGAATGTCTTTGAAGTGCTCTCGGTGGTCGTCGGGGTGTTGTCGGATGAGTTCGCGTATTTGAGCCACAACCTGCTGCTCTACTGCTGCGATGTGGGCAATGAAGGTATCGTCGTATTCTGTTTCAAGGATGAGGTTCGCTATGGCATGGAGCATTTTTTCGGTCCTTCCGATGAGAAGGCCTTTTTCAAAGCCCTGTATTTCTCCGCGTTGGAAGTAAGGGTCTTTCCTTTCGTCTATGAGTTCAGAGATGTTGAACATGGCTTTTTCAAAAATTTGCTGAAAATTCAGGTTCGCAGGTCAATTTGGATGTCTTTGAGCCACTGCTGATAGTCATTAGGGTGCTGTCGGATGAGTTCGCGGATTTGAGCCACAGCCTGCTGTTCTACGCCTGCGATGTGCGCGATGAAAGCATTGTCGTGGTCCGATTTAAGGATGAGGCTCGTCACGAAATGGAGCGTTTTTTCGGAAAGGCCCTCTTGTCGGCCCTCTTGTCGGCCCTCTTGTCGGCCTTTTTCAATGCCCAGTCTTTCTCCGCGCTGGAAGAAGGGGTCTTTTTTTTCGTCTATGAGTTCAGAGATATTGAGCATGACTTTTTCAAAAATTTGCTGCAAGTTATGGAGGTTCGACAGGATGTGCAACTGCTCGGTATGTCGGCTGAAATCAAGGTTGCTCTCGGTGGCACGACGTACTTCGTTGACTATCTCTACCATCACTTCTTCGGCACTGCGCTCACCGTGACCGGCGAGTACGCCCAATAACATCAGTTCTGGCTGGCCGGTTGCCAAAAATGCCCGATAGTCGATGTCCTTGATCCAGACCAGCCGGAAGCGGTAGTCTATCACAGTTTTTTGAATGGCTGTGGGCATTGCTGGGCGTTTTTCGGAGATACAAAACACGATCTGCTCCAAGTCCCAGTCGAGGTAGTTGCTCACGATGAGCGCGGCGTAGAGCAGCATCCGCCCGGCCATATCTGGCTCGTCTTTGGCTTGTATCTCCAAGTGGACGATTCTTTTGATCGCATCGGCGGCGTAGCACTTGCCCAGAAAGTCGGCCTTGCGCTCGATGGTGCGGTGCAGTTCGATGTGCAACGGCGTAAAATCCTTCGCAGGTACTTTCAGGATGTGGGTGAGCAGCGCGGGTGTGGCGTGACGCAGTGCCTCCTTCAATACTTTGTCGTACTGGTTGGCTTCCTCAGATTTTTTCTTTGAGGCAGAAGGGGCTGGGCGGCGTGTTTTTGTCATAGATAAAAGGTTTCAGCCCTGTTGGTTGGCAAATATCGCACTCCCCACGCGCACCATCGTACTGCCCTCCTCCACCGCGATGCGC
>JAYSUY010000008.1:0-2500 GCA_043718855.1 Saprospiraceae bacterium
GCAACTCGCCGCTCTTCCGTTCCAATAAACCGACGACCAGCTCGAACAGGGTTTTCCCAAAACTGCAAAGTCTGTTGCTGAATACCAGCGACATACGCGAATTACTGCCCACCTATACCCGCGAACTGAAATTCTGCCTTGTGGCCCGCGACAACCGCGTAGGCGGCGGCGGCATCGGTTTCGACACCGTGAGTTTCCGCTCTACCGATCAAGCCGGCCCCTTCAAGGTGAGCAGCCCCAACACTACCTCCGACCTGTGGTACGGCAACGAGTACCGCACCATCGTGTGGGATGTGGCCAACACCAACAAAGCGCCAGTGAACTGCCAGAAGGTGAACATCCGGCTGAGCACGGACAACGGTACCACCTACGAGTACCTGCTGGCCGAAGGAGTGCCCAACACGGGCCGCTACTGCGCCAAAGTCCCCGACATCGACGACAACTTGTGCCGCATCAAAGTGGAAGCCGTCGACAATATTTTCTTCGACATATCCAACACGGCGTTCAAAATCAAACACCCCCTCACGGCAGGTTTTGGCTTGTGCGCAGGCCAGACTTTCCAGCAGATTTGCCTCCCTGCTACTTTCGCAGTTGACATCAGCACGAGCAGTATTTTGGCGTTCAGCGGCCCCGTCACGCTCACCGCATCGGGCGTTCCGGCGGGTGCTACGGCTACTTTCAGCCAAAACCCTGTGACACCGGGCAGCAGCAGCACGCTCACGGTGACATTTCCCGCAGGGATGGCCGAAGGCAATTACAGCATCACGGTAGCGGGCGCGGCCACGGGCGCAGCAGCGGCTTCGTCGGTGATTGATCTCACCATCGTGTCCAACAACTTCTCCACCATCGCCCTGCAAACTCCGGCCAATGGAGCAGCAGGTGTGACGCAATCTCCGGTACTGAACTTCGCCACCGCCGCTGATGCTGTGCGCTACGAGATTCAAGTCGCTACCAGCCCTTCCTTCGGTCCTGGCACGGTGAAAGCATCCAGTTCGACCCTCACAGTGGGTACTTACACGGTGCCGGTTGTACTGGAAAAAGGCTCGGTGTTTTACTGGCGCGTCCGCCCAATCAACGAATGCGGCAATGGCCCCTGGACAGAGCCGTTCGTGTTTGGCACGGTGGTCGAATCTTGCGGAACTTTCACTGCTGCCGATCTGCCGAAGGTGATTGCTTCGGCTGGCACTCCGACGGTGGAGTCCGTTATCACGGTGAATGCTGGCGGTACTGTCAGCGATGTGAACGTGAAATTGGTGCAGGGCAACCATTCTTTTTTCAAAGATTTGGAGATCTCGCTCGTCGGGCCTGACGGCACTACGGTGGCCTTGTCGAAAGACAAGTGCGGCTCGTTCAATGGCCAGTTCAAATTCGGCTACGACGATGCTTCGGCCACTGCTTTCGCCTGTCCGCCAACATCTGGTTCGGCATTCAAACCGAGTGCAGCGCTCAGCGCGTTCAACGGGAAAAACTCCACTGGCGCTTGGACTTTGCGGGTGAAGGATAACCTGACCAGTTCGGGTGGCAGCCTCGCGGGTTTCCAACTCGAACTGTGTTCCAGTGCTGCACTGAATGCGCCGTTCATCCTGACCAACAACGCTTTACAACTGGCATCGGGTACCAATGCGCCCATACCCAACACGCTGCTGAAAGCGGAAGATGGCAACAATACTGCCGCACAACTGACTTACACGTTGGTGACTGTGCCGCAAAACGGCGAACTGAAAATCAACGGGAGCGGCTCAGCGGCACTGCCCGGAGCGCAGTTCACGCAGGTTGATCTGGACAACGGCGCACTGCGCTACTTTGACTTCGGCACCAGCGGCAGTGAGCAGTTCCGCTTCGTCGTCACAGACGGCGAGGGCGGTTTTGTCACCGGCACTTTTGTGATCAAACCTGCGGTGGGCACGTTCGAACCCAAGCAGCAGTTGGCCTTCGATCTGGCCCCCAACCCGGCCACCGAGTCGCTGCGCATTTCCTTCAGCGAAAGCCTGGGTAGCGAAGCCCGCGTATCCATGTTCAACACGGCTGGCCAGCAAATGCGCAGCCTCACGCTGCCCAATGGCACACTGAGTTACCTGCTCGATGTAGCCGATTTGCCCGATGGCGTGTACATCGTGACGGTGCAAAATGAGCAAGCGAGCGGGGTGCGGAAGGTGGTGGTGAGGTAAATTTTGTAAGTACCACGACACAAATATCTCGCAAAGGCGCAGAGTTTTGATGTTGAACACTTTGCGCCTCTGCGTCTTTGCGAGATAACCTAAACTAATTTTAGCGGGCCACTTATCTTGATAGGATTCAAAAAAAAATCCCTGTGCTGGCGACCAATGCTAGCACGGGGATTTTTTATTTTAACCTTGAATATTCGTAAAAACTAAGCCCACTCGCCAAATACACAGGATTGGAAACCCGGTCGTCACCCGCTAAAGAGTTGGTCTTTGGGATTAATAGGCAAGGTGTAAAAAAGTTCTTTGACCGTCCAGATGTGGTCGGTGATTTGAGC
>JAYSUY010000071.1:0-6557 GCA_043718855.1 Saprospiraceae bacterium
CTTTGCGCCGCTAAAGTAAAGTCCTGACTGGGCCTGTGCCTATACTCCCGGCTGCACGAACGGTACTTTCACAATCGTTGCTTCCAACTTTTTGCTGCCCGCCACGACGTAGATTTTCGCACCTAATTCGGCGTATTTCACCTTCACATAGCCCATGCCGATGGGCTTGTCAAGCGTCGGCGAGTGAGTGCCGGAAGTGACTATGCCGATGGTCGCTCCGCGCTTGCTTTCGATGACGTAGTCGTGGCGCGGCACCCGGCGCTCACCATCGAGCACGAAGCCAACGAGTTTGCGCTTCACGCCTTCGGTTTTCTGTTTCACGAGGCGGTCTTTGGAGGGGAAAATAGCGGCCTTGCCCAGTTTCGTTATCCAGCCGAGGCCCGCTTCCAGCGGGCTAGTAGTATCGTTGATGTCGTTGCCGTAGAGGCAGTAGCCCATTTCGAGGCGGAGCGTATCGCGTGCGCCTAGTCCGGCGGGCTTGATACCGTGCTTCTCCCCAGCCTTGAACACCTTGTCCCAGATTTTGGCGATGTCCTTATTTTTGGCGTAAATCTCGAAGCCGCCAGAGCCGGTGTAGCCTGTGGCTGAAACGATTACGTTGTTGCAGCCTGCGAAGCGGCCTCGCTGGGAAGAGTAGTATTTCATGCTACCGAGGTCCATGTCGGTCAGTTTTTTCAAGGCCTCAACCGCCTTCGGGCCTTGCACTGCGATGAGGCCGGTCTTGCCAGAGATGTTCTGCAACTTCACGTCAAAGGGGCGGGCGAGGAGTTTGAGCCAGCGCCAGTCTTTCACTTCGTTGCTGGCATTCACCACCAACATGAATGTTTGCTCGCCTTCGGTGATCATCTCAGCCACATCATCGAGGCGGTAAACGAGCAGGTCGTCCACGATGCCGCCTTTTTTGTTGGGCAAGCAGGAGTACTGCACGTCGCCGGGCTGGAGTTTGCTCACGTCGTTGGAGGTGGCACTTTGCAGGAAGGCCAGTGCGTCTTTGCCCTTCACGATAAACTCGCCCATGTGGCTCACATCGAACACACCGATAGCGGTGCGCACAGCTTGGTGTTCGTCAGTGATGGTGGTGTAGGAGATGGGCATGTTGTAGCCCGCAAACTCGGCCATTTTGGCACCGAGAGCGATGTGGTGCTCGGTGAGTGGTGTGTTTTTCATGTTTTGAAAAATATGCCTGATAATGAAGGAATTAATTGGTCAAGGATAGTGGCGAAGCACAGAAAGGATGGCTGTGCAGAAGGGTTGAAATTTGCCAGCCGCGTCTTTTTTCTGCAAAAAAGCGATTTCGGCAGTGGTGTCCATATCGTCTGCCAAAACCCCAAAAATGTATTCGTTGATGGCAGCAGCGCGAAGTTTGTTCAGTGCCCGTGCGTCCAGCCCCAAGAACGAGATAGTGTAAAGCGCCCTCGCGTTTTCATCTGCTGCATGGATTTTGCCCATTTCATTAAACTCGAAAAATGCCTCGCAATCGGGTTCAAATGGTGAGACGATTGGGGTCGGTTTAGTCGGGTCTTTTGAGCCTTTTTCGGAGTCGCAGTAGAGTTGCCGAGGTTTACTGATGTCTCTCTCGCCGCCGTCGCAGCAAGCTAGCAGGTTTTCGTAGGCAAATACGAGGTGTGGGTATCCGTCTTTTTTTTCTTTTGGCCGAAAGTGGTCAAGTTTTGTCTTGTGGTCGTCGCTGACAGAGCGGGTACAGTAACCGCAGATGTAGCCTTGCTCTTCCAGCAGAGTGTGGCGTAGTTCTTCTTTTGAAAAAAGCGGCTCTTTGCCCACGTCCGTTCCTGCCTTGGGTAGTTTGGACGGCATAGATTCCACACCACATCCATGTTGGTTGCCTCCTGGGTTTTTCGCTCTATGGCCGCTCGGTGGTGTTTCTTCCACTTGATAAAAGCCTGTGGTTCTGGGCTTTTAACGATGTGCTTCATGAGGCAACGGCAAAGCCGGAATGTGTTCCATATCGAGCCGCCAGTTGTTTTGACGATGTGCTTCATGAGGTTAAGGTGCGTTCTTTCCTGCGGACCAAGATGTCGGCTTTCACCAATTCAGGGTCGTCGGTGCCGATTTTCGCCTCTATTTGTTGGCGCAAACGAGCAGCGGCATCTAATTGGTCGCTGCGAAGCAAGGCAAAGTATTCTTCCAAGTCGGCTTGGACTTCTTTGGGCCGCTCTTCGTCTTCCATGATGACGTGCAACACCCAGTCGTTGTCGCGCCCGTAGGTGTGGCGCGGGCGGATTTGGAAGTTGTCGATCTCGAACACTGCTCCGTTTTCCACCTCGCTCAGCACCTGTGGTGAGTGGGTGGCGATGATGAACTGAATGTTCGGGAAGGTGGCCCGCAAGGCCGGAATGACGGTCCGCTGCCACTTGGGGTGCAGGTGGAGTTCGATTTCGTCAATCAGCACGATGCCGTCGCTTTGGAGCGGGTCGGGCAACTGTGGGTTGAGGATGGTGGCGCGGCGAGCGATGTCAGCGACCAGCAGGATGAGCGAGCGTTCGCCGGAAGAGAGTTGGGATAGTTTGAGGTCTTGCCCGGCTTTTTGGATATAGAGTTCTGACTGCTGAGAGGGTTTTGAAAAATCTATTGCCCCGTTGCTTTGTCGTTGCACTTTCAGACCCGAGAAGTCGGCATCCATTTTTGACAAAAAAATCGACAGGCTGCGTCGTATAGGTTTGAGGCTTAGGTTTTCCCAGTTAAAGTCACGCCTTTCTATTTTTTGCTGGTTTTCAAGGTCTTCTTCAAATCTGATCCAGTCAACCAGATTTTGGAAGACATCAAAGCCGGAGTCAAAAAAGTCTTTGTACGCAAGATTTCTTCTCCTATCACTACCATTGAGGACTAATGGAAAAGGAGGAGAAGGTAAAGTAGTTTCTCGGTTGGTTCTATAATAAACTAACATAGGCAAAGCCTCACTTTCTCCTTTGGAGAAAAGGCTCGTAAGGCCTAAGCCATCGCAGGTAGTAACCCCTCCAATATATTTCTTGACAACGACCAATGGGTTATCCTGCACTACTATGCCAATTGATGCGAAATTTTTCCCAACTTGAATATCATCGTCCTCAAAGTCGTGAAACCCAACCGCTGCATCCTCATATTGGAGGAGAAATTTAAAAGCCACCGCCACCGCATCCAGCACCGCCGTTTTCCCTGCCCCATTCCAGCCAAAAAACACCGCTACGTTCCCTTCGGGGAAGTCAACAGAGGCTTTGGCGAAGCCTCGGAAATTTTCCAATTTGAGCCGTTTGATGTGCATAGGTTGCTTTTTTTCAAAAAGGACTAGCCCCTAAACGAAGTGTGGCATGGACCTTTCAACCGCGTTTGGTGCCAAAATCAATGATTTTCGGCCCAAAAGTAAGTTGAAAAATCCACGCCACACTTAAAACGCTGCAATTATGCCGCAGCGGTAGTCGTCACAAAATTACTCGCTCAGTTGATCGCGCAGTTGCGCCAGCACCGAGAGGTCGCCCAAAGTTTCCTTCTCGACGCGCTTCTGCACATCGACGATGGCTGCCTTGTTTTCACCTTCTTCTTTGGAGCGCTCGGCACGAAGCGATGCATCGGCTTTGTACTTCAAATCCTCCACATAGCGGGTATGTGACACCAAGATGCGGCGATCATCTTTGTTGAACTCAATGACTTTGACCGTCACTGTTTCGCCAATGTTGACCGGCTGGTTGTCCTCCTTGCGGATGTGCTTCGAAGGTGCGAAAGCCTCCAAGCCATGTGGCATTTGGAAGGTCGCGCCTTTGTCGTCGCGCTTCAAGCAGGTAGCCTCGTGGTACGAGTTGATGGGGAACATCTCCTCGAAGCCGTCCCAAGGGTTTTCTTGAGTCTGCTTATGGCCGAGGCTGATTTGACGCTTGTCGCGGTCGATGTCGAGCACCAGCACTTCGAGGGGGCTGCCCACTTTGGCAAACTCGCTGGGGTGTGCGTAGCGCTTCGTCCAGCTCAGGTCGCTGATGTGTACCATGCCACCTACGCCTTCGTTCAGTTCCACGAAAATGCCGTAGTTGGTGATGTTTTTCACCGTGCCGCTGTGCTGGCTGCCGATCGGGAAGCGGTCGCTGATCTCTGTCCACGGGTCGGCGGTCAGTTGCTTCACCGAGAGCGACATCTTGCGGTCGCCGCGATCGATGGTGACAACACGGGCCTCCACATCTTGGCCAAGTTTGAAGAATTCTTTGGCGTTGATGCTCTGGTTGCCCCAGCTGATCTCGCTGATGTGGATGAGTCCTTCCACACCGGGCTGGATTTCCACAAATGCGCCGTAGTCTTCGATGTTGACAATTTTGCCTTTCACCACGCCACCTTCTGTCACGTCGGCTGCAAGTACCTCCCACGGGTGTGGGGTAAGTTGCTTGAGGCCAAGCGAGATGCGCTTTTTGTTTTCGTCGAAATCAAGTACTACGACGTTGATGCGCTGGTTGAGGCTAAGCACTTCGCTCGGGTGACCGATGCGGCCCCAGCTGATGTCGGTGATGTAGAGCAAGCCGTCCACGCCGCCGAGGTCGAGGAATGCCCCGAAGTCGGTGATGTTTTTGACAATACCTTCCAACACTTGGCCCTTGTCCAGGCTGCCGAGGATGTGTTCGCGTTGTTCTGCCAAGTCGCTCTCGATCAGTGCTTTGTGGCTCACCACAGCGTTCTTGATCTGCTCGTTGACTTTCACTACTTTGAATTCCATCATCTTGCCGACGTACTGGTCGTAGTCTACAACTGGCTTGATGTCGATTTGCGAACCGGGCAAGAAAGTCTCGAGGCCGTTGCAGTCCACGATGAGACCGCCTTTGGTTTTGCTGATAACGGAACCGCGAATGATGGTGCCGTTTTTGAACGAATCCACAATACTTTCCCAAGCACGGAGGATTTTGGCTTTGCGGCGCGAGAGACCAAGTTGACCTTGGCTGTCTTCTTGGCTTTCCACGTACACTTCCACGAGGTCGCCTTCCTTGAGGTCGGGCGTGTCACGGAATTCGTTGAGCGAGACCAAGCCGTCGCTTTTGTAATTGATGTCCAGTACCACATCGCCGCCGCTGATGGCGCTGACAAGGCCTGTGATGACGGCATTTTCAGAAATGCTGTGCATCGTTTCATCGTACGTCTTCAGCAAATTGCTGCGGTCGAGGTCGGAGTACACGATGGCACCACGCTTGTCCATGTTCCAGTTGAAGTCGTCGTGAACACCACCCACCATGATCGGATCGAACACGGGCAGTTCCACTTCTTCCTCTTCGTCTTCCTGAGTGGCAGTAGGTTTCCGCGCCCTCTTTTCTTTGGCCACGCTGGGTTCGGTTTCGGTCGTAGCGGGTTCCACAACGGCTTCCACAACTTGTGGAGCAGACTCCACAACGGCCTCAACAACCGGTGCTGCTTCTGCTACTTCTTCCACAACAGTTTCAACTACAGCAGGTGCAGTTACTTCTGCTACTTCTTCCGCAGCGGCCTCAACGATCGGAGCGGCTTCTTCAGCCACTTCTTCCACAGCAGTTTCAACCACAGCAGGTGCAGTAACTTCTGCTACTTCTTCCGCAGCGGCTTCTATGGCGGGAGCGGCTTCTTCAGCCACTTCTTCCACAGCAGTTTCAACTACAGCAGGTGCAGTTACCTCTGCTACTTCTTCCACAGCGGCTTCGATGGCTGGAGCGGCTTCCTCGGCTACTTCTTCCACAACGGATTCCGCTTCGGCTACTACTTCGGCAGCGGCTTCTTCTACCACTTCCTCAGTTTCAGCAGCGGTTTCCACCACTGCCTCAGCAGCGGCTTCCATGGGCTCCTGCTCAGCAGGATTTTCTTTTTCGTCGTTAAATAACATAGTGCAATACTTCGGTTTTCTTGGAGGTCTGGTTTGGTGTACACCTTGTCGGACTCACTTCAGGGACGAGGCCGTTGTCCCTGCCTTTTTTCAAAAGCGGGCGCGAAGGTAACACGACAAAAATGGGCAACCAAACATGGGTTAAAGAAAAACATCCGATTGGATGTTGTAGTGAGGCAAAAATTTGAAAAGGCGACTAAAAAGCCGATTGTGTCAGCAAATCGGTACTTGTATTTGGCAAAAACGAGGTTCCTTTGCTCACTCAAGGTCCTCGTATGCAGCACACCATCAGCACCATCGAAATTTTCGACATCGCACCCGGTTACCACAGCCGCCTCATCCATACTGACTCTATGACCATTGCCTACGTGGATGTGGACGAGGGCGCATCGCTACCCGAACACGCGCACATCCATGAGCAGGTGACCAACCTGCTGGAAGGCCGCTTTGAGATGGTGGTCGGCGGCAAGCGGATGCTACTGGAAGCAGGCCAAGCAGTGGTCATACCCTCCAACGTGCCACATTCGGGCAAAGCCCTCACGAACTGTCGTATTCTGGATGTATTCAGCCCGGTGCGGGAAGATTTTAAAAACAAAAACGTCGCGTATGCCAATCGCTAAGCCTTTCCACCTCCAAAACTGGATCGAAGAAAACCGCCACCTGCTGCAACCACCCGTAGGCAACAAGCAGATTTACATTGAAAATGAGGACTTTATCGTGATGGTGGTCGGTGGCCCCA
>JAYSUY010000701.1:0-3859 GCA_043718855.1 Saprospiraceae bacterium
CACTCCTCACTCCTCACCGCTCACTGCTCCCTCCTTTTCCTCCTCCTCCCCTCCCTGCTTTTTTCCCAAAAACTGAACAAGTACTGGGTCGAATTTTCAGACAAAAACAACACCCCGTACTGCACCTGCCGCCCCGCCGAGTTCCTATCGGCCCGTGCGCTCGACCGCCGCGCCCTGGCGGGCATTGGTATCGAGGAAAACGACTTGCCCGTCAATCCTGCCTACCTCAACGCGCTGAAAGCCAGTGGTGTGCAACTTCACACTACCTCGCGCTGGCTCAACGCCGCCGCCGTGATTTCCGACACATCGGCCATACATGCGGTGCGGCAACTGGCTTTCGTGAAAAAGGTGACCTACATCGGCCCTCACCTCCGCTACCGCAATCCGCCCAATCGGCTTACCAAAAAACGCCAGCCGCTGACCGCAAAAGTGGCCGTACCAGGAGCCAGCCGCTGGGGCTACGCCGCCCTGCAAAACAACCTGCTGGGTGTGCCGCTGCTCCACATGGCCGGGCATCGCGGCGCAGGCAAGTGGGTGGCAGTGATGGACGGCGGATTCACCAACGTGGACACCATCTCGCTCTTCGACAGCATCGCGTTGCAGCACCGTTTGTACGCCGCGCACGACTTCGTGGAGCACGATGGTGGGCTGTACGAATCGGCCCAGCACGGCACCTCCGTGCTTTCTGTGATGGCAGCCAACCTGCCTGGCTACTTCGTCGGTACGGCCCCCGACGCAACGTATTTTTTGCTGAAAACCGAGGATACGGGTGGCGAATTTCCGGTGGAGGAGAGCAACTGGATCGCCGGGGCGGAGTGGGCCGACAGCGCGGGGGTGGACATCATCAACGCCTCGCTGGGCTACACGCAGTTCAACGACACCACGCTCGGCCACCGATTTTACGAACTCGACGGGCGCACGGCCATCGGCTCGCGGGGCGCAGCGATAGCGGCCACGAAGGGCATGATCATCTGCAACAGTGCGGGCAATGAGGGCGACGGCCCCTGGCGGCACGTGGGTGCACCCGCTGATGCAGCGGGGCTGATCGCGGTGGGCGCAGTGGGTTTTGATGAAAAACGTGCCGCATTCAGTTCGCTCGGCCCTACCGCCGATGGCCGCATCAAGCCCGACCTGATGGCTCCGGGCGACGAGGTGGTGACTGCCGGCAACGTTGGCACCAAACTGGGCGGCTCCAGCGGCACTTCGCTGGCTTCACCCATGCTGGCCGGGGCACTGGCTTCGCTGTGGAGTGCATTTCCCGACCGCACGGCCCGCGAAGTGCTGGAGGCGGTGTATACCTCTGCCGACCAAGTGGCTGTCCCCGACAACGAGCGTGGCTACGGCTTGCCCAACATGACGCTGGCCTGGCTGCGGCTGGGCGGCTTCGACCCGCAAGGCCGGTCTTTCGACCCCGTGGGCGGCACACTGTCGCTGCTGATTTCGGGACAGGATTTGCCGCTGGACGGCACGTTCGAGGTGCGGGATGTTTTTGGGAAAAAAGTGGCAGCGGCGAGGGCCGCGTTGCAGCAGCGGGAGATTTCTACATTGACTTTCAGCGGTTTAGACAGGCTACCGCTCGGAGCGTACACAGTAGTTTTTATTGGAAAGGAGCGGGTGGAGCGGGTACTTTTTGGGAACGATGAACCATGAACCATAAACTATGAACGAAGAGCCGTGCTACATTTGCTGCACACTTTCAACACCACCCACAATCATGGAAAAAACATTGGTTGACATTCTCGACGACCTGCGGGCCGAAGGGTACACCGAAGATTTTAACCTGAAAGAAAATTGCCTCGTGTGCGGGCAGTATCAGGTCTCGCACGACAAGTTCGTAGTAGACAAGTTTATGCGGCTCGAAGGCAACTCTGACCCTGACGACGAGGTGGTGGTGTACGCCATTTCCGCCGCTGCGCCGTTAAATTTGAAGGGGGTTTTGGTGAACAGTTACGGCATCTATGCCGATGCGATGGCTTCTGAGATGATGGAAAAACTGAACATTCGGAGACCATGATGAATGATGAGCGATGAATGCCCGCCAATTCTCCGAATGAAGAAATGACGAATGACATGAAAAAACAACTCCAACCGATACCAGCAGAAGCGGTGCAGCCTACTCTGGCCCCGCCCCGCCCCGCCGAAATCCCATACTCGGAAGCCAGCGTGAGCGAACGCTACGACGATGTGTATCAGATCGTTGTGCCCGACGAGGTGGCCCATGTACGCTGGCGCGAGGGGGCCTATGAATTCGAGTGTCGCAACCGCGTGACACTGCGGGTACAGGTGCTGACTCCGGGCATCGTGCGGCTGAGATATTCGCCCGACGGTGTTTTCGAGCCGGATTTTTCTTACGCCGTGTCGCCCGATTTTTTGCCCGAAAAAGTGACGGTAACGCTGCAAGAAACCAACAACGAATACCTGCTGGTGTCGGAGCAGTTACAAGTGGTGGTATCTAAATCGGGGCTTCGAGTGAAATTTTACGACTTGGACGATCAGGCTTTGTGCGAAGACGAGGCTGGCTTTTCAGCCAAACGGACAGTGCTTCGCGGCTGGTACGATCTGAAAATGGAGAAAAAATGTCACCGCAAAGAGGTGTTCATGGGTTTGGGCGACAAGGCTTGCAGCACAAATCTGGCTGGCCGCAGTTTTGAAAACTGGTGTACGGATTCTTACGCTTTTGGGCGAGACCACTCCACCTTGTACCGAGCCATTCCGTTCTACTATGCACTACATCAAGGCATTGCGTACGGCATTTTTTTAGACAATACTTACCGTACACATTTCGATTTCAACAGCACGGGCAATGATGCGACGAGTTTTTCTGCCGAAGGCGGCGAACTCAACTACTACTTTTTGCACGGCCCATCGTTGGCTGAGGTCGCTCGTGCATACGCTCACCTGACGGGGATGCACGAACTGCCTCCGCTCTGGGCTTTGGGCTACCACCAGTGCCGCTGGAGTTACTACCCTGAGCAGGAGGTGCGCCGCATCGCCGACCGGTTTCGCGCTGAGGAAATCCCTTGCGACTCGATTTATTTGGACATTGACTACATGAACGGTTATCGCTGTTTCACTTGGGATGAGCAGCATTTCCCCGACCCGGCTCAACTCATCAGCGACTTGAGCGAGAAAGGCTTCCACACCGTCGTGATGATCGACCCCGGTATCAAGGAAGACCCTGATTATCAGGTGTATCGGGAGGGCATGGAGCAGGGAATGTTTGTGCGCACTGCTGATGGCAGAGTGGCGAAGGCTCCCGTATGGCCGGGTTTCTGCGCCTTCCCGGATTTTACGGATCCGAAGGTGCGTCACTGGTGGGGAGAACTGTACCGCGAACTCTACTGCGCAGCAGGCGTAAGTGGATTTTGGAACGACATGAATGAACCCGCAGTGTTTCATGTAAACCACAAAACACTGCCTGACAATGTGTTGCACCATTACGACGGCTACCTGTGCAGCCACCGAAAGGCGCACAACGTTTACGGCCTGCAGATGAACCGGGCTTCGTGGGAGGGCTTCCGTCGCTTGCAACCAGAGCGGCGGCCTTTCTTGCTTACCCGTGCTTCGTACAGTGGCGGTCAGCGTTTTGCAGCGATATGGACGGGCGACAACGTGTCGGACTGGGAGCATCTGCAAATCGCCAACATCCAATGCCAGCGGCTTTCGGTATCGGGGTTTTCGTTCTGCGGCACCGACATTGGCGGTTTCACGGGCTGCACGGATGGTGAACTGTATGTCCGTTGGCTGCAACTGGCGGTGTTTCACCCCCTGATGCGCGCGCACAGCAAGGGTCAGCACGTTGCGGGGGACGTAGCCCCCCCCAGCCCCCCCGTAGGGGGGGAGGAGGCTCCGCTCTTGG
>JAYSUY010000702.1:0-1419 GCA_043718855.1 Saprospiraceae bacterium
GGGGCTATTCAAGTTCAACCCCGTTGGGGTTGCTACGCTCCATCTAACATTTCCCCAGATTTCATCTGGGGCTATTCAAGTTCAACCCCGTTGGGGTTGCTACGCTCCATCTATCATTTCCCCAGATTTCATCTGGGGCTATTCAGGTTCAACCCCGTTGGGGTTGCTACGCTCCCTCTACCATTTCCCCAGATTTCATCTGGGGCTATTCATGTTCAACCCCGTTGGGGTTGTTTGGGTACAGCCCCTGATTTTCGCAGATGAAATTGGGGAAACGAACAATCATTCCTTCCAGATCATCACTTTCCGCTCGCCACCCGGCTTCGCATACCCCCGATACATCCCGCCAGAGTTGTACGGCAGAGCGATGTTGCCATCTTTGTCCACCGCGATCAGGCCGCCTTCGCCGCCTTTTTCCACAAGTTTTTTATTGATGACCAGCGTGGTTGCATCGCTGAGTGTCAGACCCTTGTAAGACATGAGCGCCCACACGTCGTACGCGACGGCGTAGCGGATGAAGTATTCGCCATGCCCAGTGCAAGACACCGCGCAGGCATCGTTGGACGCGTAGGTGCCAGCCCCGATCACCGGCGTGTCGCCGAGGCGGTTCCAGCGTTTGTTGGTCATGCCGCCCGTGCTGGTGCCAGCGGCGAGGTTGCCCTGCGCGTCCAGCGCGGCGCAACCGACAGTGCCAAACTTGCCGTCGGGATTTTTGCGCCGCAGCAGACCGGTCTTGGGTGGCGCTTTGGCTTTTTCCTCAGCGAGCATCTGCTGCAAAGTCTGCCATCGCTCGTCGGTGTAAAACCACTTGGGGGCTACGATTTCGATGCCATTTTCAGCGGCAAACTGCTCGGCACCGCGCCCGGTGAGCATCACGTGGGGCGATTTTTCCATCACCGCACGAGCGAGTTGGATGGGATTTTTTACTGTCATCACGCTGCCCACTGCCCCGGCCCGCTGGTCACGCCCGTCCATGATACTGGCATCCAGTTCGTTTTTGCCCTCGTGGGTGAACACCGCACCGCGCCCGGCATTGAACAGTGGGCAGTCTTCCAAAAATGTGATGGTGCGGGTGACGGCATCGAGCGCCGTGCCGCCGTTTTTCAGCACCGTTTCACCGATGGTGAGGGCCGTATCGAGGGCTGCGCGGTAGGCGGCCTCTTTTTCGGGTGACATATCGGCGCGACTGATGGTGCCTGCGCCGCCGTGTATGGCGAGGGCGTAGGCGGGGCGAGCGGGCGGCGTTTTTTCAGTGGCTGTGGTGGCCGTGTCGGGGGCGTTTTGACAAAAAGAAAAAACGAGGCACATGGCGGGCAGGAGGAACGTATAGCGCATAGGAAACGGGCCGATGGTGAAAGCGGCTGTGGCAAACGTAGCCACGATCCGGCAAAAATTTGACAACTTTTAAAAAGTTGTCAA
>JAYSUY010000703.1:0-11071 GCA_043718855.1 Saprospiraceae bacterium
AGGCCACGCAAATCACTCGGTTTCTTGTCTCCAATAGAGTTCTTATACAAATCCTCGCAGCCCCCCCCGGCTGTTGCATTTGAACCTTGAATCTGCGACCCCAAAGGTAGTTGGCCGACCCGGTTTTGCCGCTTTTTTCAAATTTTTGCAAGCGGGGCAGTTCCCCGATCGCAAAAAAGAAACCAGCCCCCCGCTAGGGCTGGTTGGCTGTCACCAGCACATTTCTACCGGTGCTACGCCCCACTGGGGCTTTCAGATTTTGATGCGCTTGTCCTGAAAAAAGCCCACATAAATCCGCTGAAACCCATAGGATTCACACCTTTGTCGCCCAATTGACCCCTACTACTCATTGTATCGCATGGAACCCAACTTCGACCTCCAAGCCCTCGCCCGCCAGTTTTTCCAGGTTAACCGCTGGCTGGGCTCGTCGCCCATCGGCAACGGCCACATCAACGACACCTACCGCATTAATTTTGAGGAAAATAGCCGCCCCTCCGCGTATGTGCTGCAACGCCTCAATCACGAGGTGTTCCGACAGCCGGAGGCGGTGATGGACAACATCCATCGGGTGACGGGCTACCTCGCCGCACAGCCAGCCTACCCGCTGGCGGCACTGGCTCCGGTGCCGACGCTGAGCGGCCACATCTTCTACTTCGACGCAGCGGGCAACTACTGGCGGGTGTTCCCGCTGCTGGAAAACACCTTTGCGCCGGAGACCATCGCCTCGCCCGCTGAGGCCCACGAAGCGGCCTGCGCTTACGGCGCATTCGCCCGCGCCCTGCGCGATTTCCCGGCCCACACGCTGGCCGAAACCATACCGGGCTTTCACGACACAGACCGCCGCTGGCAATTTTTTGAAGATATTTTGAAGAAAAACCCTGTGGGCCGCGGCATTCCGGCGCAGCCTGAAATAGAGGCGATGTGGCGGGCAAAGCCCGTTTTCGACCAAATCAGTGGCCTAAAATCCAGCGGTGCGCTGCCGCTTCGAGTGACGCACAACGACACGAAGGCGGGCAACGTGCTACTCGACTCCAACTCTGGCCGTGCGCTGGCGGTGATCGACTTGGACACGGTGATGCCCGGCACCATCCTCTCGGACTTCGGCGACATGGTGCGCACCTTCGTGCCCAACCGCTACGAGGACGACCCGGACACCGAAAACTTGACCTTGAGAATGGAGATTTTGGACGCGCTCACGGAGGGCTTCCTCTCCGAAATCGCTGATTTTCTGACCGCTACCGAGCGCGAACACCTGATGCTCGGCGCATACTGGATTGTGGGCGAGCAGGCACTCCGCTTCCTGACGGACTATCTGGCGGGCGACCCGTACTACAAAACCAGCTACCCGGAGCACAATCTGGTGCGAGCGAGGAATCAGTTGAAGGTGATATCGGCCCTCAATGACCAATGCCCTCAATGATCACTCTCACTGCCGCGCCGGCATGGCGTACAGCGAGTTTTTGACCCCTCGGCTGTCCAGCCCGTAGCACAGGCCATCTTCCACCCAGAGGGTTTTCATAAATCCCATGCGGACGCTCTCCTCGTGGTACATGTCTATGCAGATGACTTGGCCTTTGTAAAGCGCCGAGATTTCGTTTTGCAGGGTGTGGCCCACTACCATGCGCTTGGCTTTCGCAAACCGAAGAATTTGGGTGACTTCATCGGAACTCAACAGATTTTTGGCGGCCTTGCGGTACCAAAATATGCCCACTTTCTGGTCGAAAATGGTGAGCGCGTCCGTGTCGGTGATTTCTTCGAGCGGTATACCGAGGTGCTGACGGCTGATCGTGTTGATCTCGCGCAAAGTGAGGGCGGTGGCGGCCAATTCCGGGCTGATGCCGCCGTGACAAAACACATAGTCACCGATGCGCTCAACGGCGTTTTTGGTGCGCAACCAGCGACCCAGTTCGGAGTTGTTGTCGAACAAGCGGCCATAGGTTTCGCCCATGAGTGCGGCGTTTTCGAGGTATTTTTTGCGCACATACTGGAGTTGTCCCTCCAAGTTGAGTATCTCGTGGTTGCCCAGTATGAAGTGCACCTTGCCGCCTGCGGCTGCGGCTTCGCGCTCGAGTTTGTAGGCCAGCCAGAGGCACTCGGTCACATTGAGGCCCCGGTCGAAGTAATCGCCCAGCAGCACGATGTGGCCCGTACCGAAAGTCCAGTTGAAGTTTTTATCAATGACCTTTGCACCCAACAGCATCATTTTGAAGCCTTCGAAGTTGCCTTCGATATCCGATAGCACCAACATCCGGGCGGGCATCGGGTACTCGTCTGGCTCATTGCGGAGCGTATCGTGGAGGCCAAACATGAATGCATCGTCGGATTGCGGCACTCGGCAGGTGAGGATCACCGATGCACGGTCGTTGAAAGTCTGAGCAGAGGCCTGAGCCACCGAGTCGCGGGTTTCGACGTATTTCACCACTACTTTTTGACCGCGATACAAGACGTGTGGGCCGTCGTTGTCGGCCTTGGAGTTGTCCACCGGCGGGTCGCCGGCATGGAGGCTGAGGGGGAAAATAGCCATCAGCAACAAGATGCTTTGCAGTTTCATATCCGCTGGAATTTGATTTGGTACGAAGGAAGAAACGAAGGGATAAACGAAGGGATAAACGAAGGGATAAACACTGAGTCACGGCAAAGTTACGACGAGCCGCCGAAGGCGGTTTTCGGTTTTTTGCTGCTTTACAAACTTCGTTTTTTATGCCAAGCAAATCGCCACCGAACTGTTGGGCGCAGGCTCGAATGGATAGGGGCAACAGAATATGATTCGGTGAGCGTGTCGGGCGGTTTGCCAACCTTTAACTTTTATGAGACTCCGGCACGCATGGGTCAAACGATTTTCTCAATTTCGTAAATCGAATTCACCTTACCCGCAAACAAGCAGTAGAACTTCGGCTCGTTGCGCAGCAGCGAGATGTCGGTGGGTCGCCCATCATCGATGTAACTGGCTTTGAGTTTCGATTTGATGGTAAAATAAGAGAGTTGCGCCTCGAACTGCACCGTTTCGCTAAAATACTGCCGCATCTGGGCCAGCATTTTGGCAGCGTTGCTGACCGGGCGGCGGGCGCAGTCGGTGCAGATGCCGGGTGCTTCGGGCCGACAAGCGGGATCAGACTCGGTCTGGCAATCGAAGCGGGGCAGGTTGTCGTAGCAGATTTTGTGGTGGGTGTAGGCCACCGACGAGAGCGAGAGCAGGCCGCTCTGGCCGTAGGGCATGATGGAGCCGAAGGGACCGTCCATCACCGTCAGCCCCCGCTGGGCAAACTGCGGCGAGGTGACGAAAGCAATCTCCGAAATTTCGTGGGTCAGGGCCAGTTCGGGCACTCCAAACAGGCGGTTGATGGCGCTGCTGGCGGCGTAGGTGGCGTTGATGACCGTTGTAGTGATGAGGGGAGTTATGAGGTTTGAGTTATGAGTTATGCCGCTCTTAACTCCTAACTCATAACTCATAACTCCCAATTGCCACTCCCCGCCATCGGCTTGCGCCGTCTGCACTTGGCTGTTTTTGAAAACCGTGATGCCCGGTGTGTTTTCCACCCGCTGGACGTAGTACTCGCGGAGCAGCACGGGGTCGAAGGAATATTCCTCGGTGCGGTACAGCGCTTCGAGCCGCTCAAAATTGAACAGCGGGTGCTGGGCTACGCGGTCGCAGCGGATGTTGAGGTATTGGCAAAACCGCTCGAACTGGGCCGGGTCGGTGAAGGAGCCGAATCGATCAATGGCGTAGTATTTTTCAAACGAGAAGTTGACGAAGGGACGGTGTTCTGCTGTAAACCGCTCCTTGTGCTCATCGCTCATGGCCGCCGTAGCCACGCTGCGGGGGTAGTGGTAGCCGCTGTGCAGCCGCGCTTGGTTCACGAGCGAGGCTTTGCGAAACAACCGCGCTTCCTTTTCCACCAATGCCACCCGCGCCCCGCGCCCGGCCAGATACAGCGCTGAGTAGCAGCCAAATATGCCGCCACCGATGATGACAAAATCAAAGCGAGTGGGTGCCATGTGCGTGGGGTGAGGATTGGGTGATTTGAGAATGCGGTGATTTGACGGCAGGGCAAATATCGGCACAACCCACTTACCTTTTTACGAAAGCCTTAACGCCCGCCCGCCAACGCCACCACCTGCGCTCATCGTCATGTGGTCAACATCATCCATCACCAATCATCTTCTATACATGAAATCCAAGATCATTTTTTTCGTCGCCTCCATCTTCGCCCAGTTCCTAAGCGCACAGGCGATGCGCTACTTTGAAAGCACCCACCGCGATCAGCAACCCGGAGATGACTGGCGCGACTCTGCGTATGTGGTGGCTACCAACGACCCCGCCTTGCTCGCCCAAATTGCCATTGACTTGGCTTTGCCCGTCGGGGAGCGGCGACACATCAACGGCCCCATTGGTGGCGGCGACGGCGGCTTCAACCGCAATGCCAGCTTCTGGTTCAGTTGGCACCATGTGCCCAACCAATGGGCGTTGGCAGAGGTCAGCATCGAACTTTGCGATGGTCGGCCCTACAAAGATGTGGAAGCCGACACGGCCTACTGGGTAGGCGTAGTGGGGCAGTTTTGTGGTTGGTCGTACTGCGTGTCGCGGGAGATCAGTGCACCGGTGAGTACGCCGGAACCCCCTGAGCAGGGTGTGGGCATCCGGTCCGTTTTCCCCAATCCCGCTGCCGTTGGAGCCACGTTGAGCATCGCAGGTACGGGCATCGCAGACGGGGTTTTTGTGTTGCAGGATGTACTGGGAAGGGTCGTTTTTGAAAATCAAATCATTGACAATCAAATACTTTTAGACAAGAGCCGCCTGACCGCTGGGGTGTATTTTTTTAAAATTATGGCGCAGGGACAACTTGTGGGGAGCGGGAAGGTGAGTTTGTTTTGACCTGATCACTTCGAAGTACCCAAAACAAAAAAGGGCAGCACGTTTTCAAAACGTGCTGCCCTTTTTTGTTTTCACCTCAAATCCGCCGCATCTCCTCTGCCGCCCCCGTCTGCCGCTCGCGGGCCGATTTCAGTTTCCGGTTGCCAAACGTGTTCGTCCACGAAAGCATGAAAGGCCGCTCAGCGAACTGGAACGACACATCCACCAGCAGGTTTGCATCAGGCTGGCGGGTGGTGCCGTACCAGTTGGTGCTGAGCAAGAGGTCTTGCGCACTGAAGCGCAGTTTGCCCCATTTTTCGCCAAAATCCTTCTGAATGCCCACGTCTAAACTGCCCGTGGCCCGCCACCGCACCACGCCCCAGTAGCCCGGTGAGTTGTAGTTGCCCGAAACTTCGAGGCTGAAACGCTGGGGCAGCGTGAGCGTGTTCACCAAGTTGAAGCCGCTGTTCAGGTTGCTCACCAGCACTTGGCGGCCCTCCAACGGGAGCCGCGTCTCCGTCCAGTTGACGTAAAAATTGCTCCGCAACTCCCACCACTTGGCCGGGTGCAGGGGGAACGACAGGTTGGCCGAAGCCACCCGCACATCGTCCACGTTCTGCGGCAAGTTCTCCTGACGGTTCGTCTTCGTGTTCACCACCGGAATGTAGCGGATGGCCCCCTGCTCCACGCTGTACGACAGCCCCAAGTGCCACGACTTCATCTTGTAACCCAACTGCACCGCATCGGTGAATGA
Source organism: Saprospiraceae bacterium (assembly GCA_043718855.1). Taxonomy (GTDB): domain Bacteria; phylum Bacteroidota; class Bacteroidia; order Chitinophagales; family Saprospiraceae; genus M3007. The sequence continues at coordinate 5,607 of JAYSUY010000703.1, forward strand.
GGGCTGCACGGCAGGGTTGCCACCCTGCGTGGTGGTCGGATCGGCGAAAATCAGCCAGGGCGCGAGGTGCCGGATTTGGGGCCGACTGATGCGGCGGCTGTATGAAAAATTCAGGCTCTGGTGTTCCGACATGGTGCGGGTGAGGAACAGGCTGGGAAACCACGAGCCGTAGCGCCGCTTCACGATGTCCGGCTGCTCCACCGTACCCAAGTGCGTGTCGGTGTGTTCGTAGCGCAGTCCCGCCTTGAAGTCGGTTTTTGCCCCTATTTTTCTGGAAAATGCGGCAAACGCGCCCACCACGCTCTCGTCCAACTCCGCCATCGAAGTGTAATTGCGCAACACCACCCAGTCCTGCTGGAGCGGCAGGCTGTCTACCCGCACATCGTTGTCGAAGCGCATGGAGGTGAATTTCAGGCCCGTTTCGAGGCGGCCTTTTTTCCCAAAATCTGCGGCGTAGTCGGCCTTCGCCACCGCGATGTCGATGGGTGTGGTCTTGCCGATGCGCAGTTGGTAGAGTGGGCTGCGGCTGCCCGTGCCGTCCACCTCTAGCAGGTCGTAGTGGCTGGGGTTGTTGATGTCGAAGCGGATGAGGTCGGCATCGAAGTTCAGCGACTGGCTGGACGACAACTGGTGGGTCAGGTTCAGGTTGCCAGCAAACGAGCGGGTGTGGTTTGTCTCCGAGTTGGGCATCAGCAGGCGGCTTTCCAGGGCACCGTTTCGGCGGTAGGTGATGTCGTTTTCGGCCTCCATGTACCAGTTTCGGTCAAAAAACGTCCCCAAAACGCCCACTAATGTCTTTTTCGACACCTGAAAATCGAGGCCCAGCCGGGCGTTCTGTGTGCTCGTAGGCGTGTGGGGCCGGTCGCTGTACGACTCGGTTTCCACAAAATCGCTGCCCTGCTGTACGCCCCGGTAGTTGGTAAACACCTGCGGGTTGAGGTTGAAATTGTAGTCGTAACTACCGAACCAGTTGAGGCGTTTTTTGCGGTAGTTGAAATAGCCCGTTGCACCATACTTCTCGCCGCGCCCATAGCCGACTTTGGCCGAGTAGCCGCCGTTCAGCCCCTCGTCGCCAGTGGCTTTCAGCACGATGTTGATGATGCCCGCGTTGCCTTCGGCCTCGAAGTTGGCGGGCGGCGTGTGGATGAGTTCGATGCGGTCGATGTTGTCGGCATTCATGCCTTCCAGCATCTGCACCACCGCGTCGCTGGGCTGGCGCGATATTTTTCCGTTGATCATCACCACCACGCCCTCCTTGCCGACCAGCGAGATGGATTTGGTGAGGCGGTTCACCTGCACCCCCGGCGAGCGTTGCAGCACTTCGAGCGCGGTGCCGCCAGCGTTGGTGATGCTGTTGGCCACGTTGACCACCGTGCGGTCTATTTTTTGTTCCAAAAACGGGCGTTTCGCCACCACAGCCACCTCGCCGAGCAGGGCGGAGTTTTCGCGGAGCATCAGTGGAGCAAGGTCTTTTTTCCCTTTTTCCAGTAAAAAAGCCTCCGAGTGCAGGTTCTCGTAACCGATCATGCTGACCAAGATGCGGTACTGACCATCATCTACGGCACCGAACGCGAAGCGGCCTTCCGCATCGGCGATGTTGCCTTTCACCAACACGCTGTCGGCGGCTTGTTGCAGCAGCACGGTGGCCCCGGATACGGGCTGGCTCCGAGCGTCCAGAATTTGCCCGGTGACCTGGGCTTGGGTTTGTCCTAGACAGAGCAGGGCCAGCAGGAGGGCAAAAAAGATGTTTTTCATGTTAGTCATAAATTAGTTGCTTGAAGAAATATGGTTGTTGGTCTGTGTTTGACCCTTAATTGCAGTGAGTAGAGAGGAGGTAAGTGCGAATGGGAATTTTTTAAAAACCGATAGGCAAAGGTGGCGGCAGGAGGTAAGCGAACTGGGCTGCCGTTATTTGAAGAGCAAAGGTGGGAGACCTGGCGAGGCGGCTCTACCACATGAAGATGTGGGGGAAGGTCTTGTATCCCGGAACTCCGTTCCGGCGGGGTTCAGCGTAAGCATAGGTATCTGGTTTTTATATTCTCATTCCAACCGGAACAGTGTTCCGGGGTACAAAAAGCAAGCGGGAAAACGGAAAGTTGCACCGTGCGAAAAACAATGCTGCAAAAGTGACGGCATCCGTGCTGCAAAGCAAATGTTAGAAGCAAATTAGGTATTTCTACGCGGCACGGTTCAGGTAGAAATACGGGAAAATGGGGCGGTGTGCACTTCGTGGTGCAATTGATTGAGAATCAGTGTTTTTTTGTGCGCAGAAACCGTGCTTAGACCTGAAATTAACCAGCCTTCTTCACGCACATCAAAAACAAAACGATGAACAACAATCTCCTGCGCCTCCTCCTAGCGCCCTGCCTGCTGGCTGCTCACCTTGCCGCTGCCCAACCCACAATAGGTACTCCCTTGCCCAGCCAGCCTACCGCCGCCGATTTGCTCGCCACAGAGCAGGCTGCTGCCGCAAAAGCCAAACAACTCAGCACCGCCGAATTAGACTACGAAACGGCCCAACTCGCTGTTATCCAGACCAAACTGCTACAATTGGGCGTACCCAAACTGCCCACTGCTTCGCAGGAAGCGGCTTTGCAAAAACGCGCTTACCCCGGCTATCTGGTCGGCTTTTCTGCCGAGCACGGGCAGCCTCAGTGGTCGACCCACATCATCCGGCGCGACATTTTTGAGGTCTGTCTGGCCCGGGAGGAGGATTTTTTTGAAGACCTGACGCTGACCGGTGCGGCGCGGCTGTCGCAGTACCGCTCATCGGGTTTTCAGCGCGGACACATGGCTCCGGCTGCCGATTTCAGGTGGTCGCCCAGAGCGAGCGCGGCCTCTAACATTTTGAGCAACATCGCGCCGCAGTCTGCCAGCCTAAACGAGGGGCTTTGGGCCAATTTGGAAATCAGCGCCCGCCGCTACCTGCAAGTGCGCGATTCGGTGGGCGAACTGCTGGTGGTGACCGGGCCGGTGCTGGAAGCCGGCCTGAAAAAACTGAAAGACACGAGCCGGGTGTCTATCCCCAAGCGATTTTTTAAGGTGGTGGTGAACCTGCGCGAGCAGCAGGGCTTCGCTTTTTTGATGGAAACCACCGCGCTCGATGTGGCGGAGGCAAAAGTGCCGGACGAATTGCGGAAGCGGGCGATGAGCATCGACTCGTTGGAGAAACTGCTGCGCATGGATTTTTTCCCCAACCTCAGCGCTGCTCAGAACCGGAACATCGAGGCCAAACTCGACATGGACGACTGGTTTTCCGTGCCGGGAGAGAGCCTTGGGGCCATTCCGCCGCCCATCACCGACCCCGCGCTGCTGACCGATGCGTTCAACACGGTGATGATCACGGCCCAAAACCGGACCAGCAAAACGGCGGTGGTCGGCACCGTGACGCGGGTATCGGTCGGCCCCAGCGGTGGCCTCACCTTGTTTTTTGATAATCTGCCGCCCAACAACCGCTTCGTGGTGCAGGTGCAGGCCCGCGATGCCGAGAAGTTCAAAACGCCCCCGCTGCCGGATATGCTCGGCAAAGTGGTACGCGCCGAGGGCACCATCTCCGCCGACGGAGAGCGGTTCAGGATGAGCATCCGGGACGGGAAGAAGTTGGTGGTGCTGCGGTAGGCTTTTTGCGGAATCCATTCTATCGGTCTTGCCATTCATTGGCCTGTACGCCGCTGAATGACGCGCTGGTCTTGGTTGTTTGTTTTAAAAACTGGCCTTTGCCAAACACTTTCAATGCGTTTTTCTGCCGTTATTGGCATCCTCGCCATAGTCTTCAGGCTAATCCCTCGAATACTGTCCTTGGTTTTTTTCGATTTTTTTGTGGTTTTTGGCTTCTTTTGGGCCGAGTCGGATTAGTTTTTTGAAAAAAGACTTAACAATAGTTCGTGAAGAATTTTATAGTCTTTGCTGTGATTTAGGCATTTTTTGCCTTTTGCCTTTTGCCTTTTGCCTTTGTTGGCGTCCTCGCCAACAAACCCCCTCAACTTCACAACTTATTTTTACACGTTCCTTAATAGACGGATTAGACACGAATTTTAGAGGGAATCTTGCAAAAACCCGTGTCTAATCCGTCTGATCCGTTTCATCCGTTTCCAATTGTTGTCGTCTTTCCCAAGAAGCACAGTGTCAAAAATGCGCCTTACCCCAAATCCACCCGCTGTACCGCTGCGAGTGCCGCCGCAGTCAGCACCAACACCATCGCAAAGCCCGTCGCCAGCCCCCGGTGTTCGCCGACCCAGCCGATGATGGGTGGCCCGACTAAAAAACCGACAAAACTGAACGTGGCATACGTCGCCAGACCCGCTCCCGGAGCCAAGCCTGGCACCCGTGCGGCGGCGTTGAACAGGATGGGCGAACCCAAAGCCACACCTCCGCCCAACAGCAAAAAACCGATCAGGCCTACTACCGGCTCCTGCGCTACGATCACGATCAGCAAGGCAAATGCTGAGCCCAGTGCAGTGAAATACAGCAAATTGCGCTCCCCGAAGCGCGGCACCAGCACATCACCTGCGAAGCGCATCGCCATCATCGTGAGGGAAAAAAACGTGAAGCTCAGGGCGGCCACCTGCGCTGGCGCGCCCAGCGCGTCGCGGAGGTACACGCCACTCCAATCGAACGCCACGCCCTCGCACATGCTCACCGTGATGCCGATGAAAATCATCAGCAGCAGGTCGCGTTTGGGGAGCGAAAATTTCTTGCCGCTACTGGTGCGCGGTGCTGCCTCGTGCGAGGTACTGGGCCTGTGTTCGGCATTTTCCGGCACCGTAGCCAGTATCGGTCGCATCCAACCGAGGGCTACTGCCGAGATCAGCACAGCCAGCACCGTGAGGTGCCAGCGCGGCTCTGCCCCCGCCGCGATCAGCAGTGCCGAAGTGCCAGAGCCAACCATGCCGCCAAGGCTCCACATACCATGACAGGTGGACATAATGTACAGTTTATCAGCGCGTTCGATGTTGGTGGCGCAGGTGTTCATGGCCACGTTGAGCAGGGCTACCGCCACGCCGATAAGCGCAAGGGCAACCATCAGCGACCAGCGTTCGGGCATCCACAGAGGCAGCGCGAAGGAGAACATGAGCAGCACGGTGGACCAAGTGGTGGTGCGGGCCAGCCCCCAACGGGCGATGATGGTGGGCGAAAACGGGTTCATCAGCAACAGGCCAAGGGGCATCCCGAAGAGGGCGAGGCCGAGTTGCGCATCGTCGAGGCCGAATGTGGTTTTGACATACGGGATGTAGGCTACCCAGGAGCCAAACATGAGGCTGTCGGTGGAAAATGTGAGGCCCGTAGCCAGGGCTTTGGGATGGGCAAAAAAGCGGCGAAGGCTGGCGAGGATGTTCAAGATGGAGGCTTTGTCTAACTTTGCGGCAAAGAACCGCAGTTGCTTGGCGACTGTGGCCTGAATCGAAAAAAGAAAAGATGAGCCGCCCGTTTCACCCTCACCCCCAACCCCTCCTTTTCAGGGGAGG
>JAYSUY010000704.1:0-1416 GCA_043718855.1 Saprospiraceae bacterium
CCCCGACACTACGCACGACGAATCCGCCTACCTCATCAATCGCCACACCGTAGTGCCGGGCAGCGGCTGGTCGGCCAGCCGCTTGGCGCGGCAAATCGGCGTGGCCGCGCTGCTCTGGGCAGTGCCGCTCGCGTTGTTCGCCGCCTTCGCGCCTAACTTCGATTTCTGGAAAAAACTATCGCTGTTCTTTACAAAAGCCGCTTTCGTGACCTTCGGCGGGGCTTATGCGGTGTTGCCCTACGTCGCGCAAGTCAGTGTGGAGCAATTTGGCTGGCTCACCCAGCCCGAAATGCTCGACGGCCTCGCGCTCGGCGAAACCACCCCCGGCCCGCTCATCATCGTGCTGGCATTTGTGGGTTTCATGGCGGGCCACCACACGTTCGGAGGCTCGCTTGCGGCAGCCACGATGGGGCTGGCGGCGACGGTGTGGTACACCTTTTTGCCATCGTTTCTGTTCATTTTTGCTGGTGCGCCGCTCATTGAGCGCACCCAAGCCAACCCGGCGGTGAAGTCCATTTTGCAGTACGCGACGGCTGCTGTGGCGGGAGTGATTTTAAGCCTATGCCTGTATCTTGGTCAAGCAGTGGTCGCGCCTCATTTTCCTGACATCCAGTGGGTTGCGTTGGGCTGGGTGGTGGTGTCGCTGGCAGCGTTGCAAATTTTTAAGGTCAATTTGATGGTGTGGATTGGGGTGAGCGTGGCGGTGGGGCTGGGGCGGTATTTTTTGAAATTTTAAAAAAAGTAGGCCGGAATGTTATTCCGGCTGGCTCGCGGAATACCATTCCGCGATACAACAACACAAATCATGGCAAATCAAAAACTCTCCGAAGTCGAGGTCATCAAAGACAAGAGCGACTACCTGCGCGGTACGCTCGTGCAGAGCCTCGACAACCGCATCACGGGTGCGCTTTACCCCGACGACACGAACCTGATCAAGTTTCACGGCGCGTATCAGCAAACCGACCGCGACCTTGAAAGCGAGCGCAAAACCCAAAAATTGGAGCCGTTGTACTCGCTCATGATACGGGTGCGGGTACCCGGCGGCGTAGCCACGCCCGCCCAGTGGCTGCGTATGGACGAACTTTCCGACAAATACGGCAACCACACGCTGAAACTCACCACCCGCCAGGCATTCCAACTGCACGGCATCAAAAAACGCCAACTCAAAGCCACCATCCAGGGCTTCAACGCGGTGCTGATGGACAGCCTCGCCGGTTGCGGCGACGTGAACCGCAACGTGATGTGCAGCCCCAACCCCGACGAAAGCCGCACCCATGCTGCCGTCTATCAGGTGGCAAAAGACCTCAGTGCAGCCTTCACGCCTCGCACGACGGCTTACTACGAAATTTTCATGGATGGGCAGGCGGTGGATGAGTCGCAGCCGTTCCAAACGGCCTCACCCCCGGCCCCTCTCCA
>JAYSUY010000705.1:0-3846 GCA_043718855.1 Saprospiraceae bacterium
CCCCTCTCCAAAATGGAGAGGGGGGACACGACGCAAAACGTCGCAGCGCACGTCGCTTCCCCCCTCTCCAAAATGGAGAGGGGGGACACGACGCAAAACGTCGCAGCGCACGTCGCTTCACCCCTCTCCATTTTGGAGAGGGGCCGGGGGTGAGGCCAGTTACAGTTTGAGCAAATTGACCGAGTAGTACACCGACACGCCGCGCCATTTTACCTGGCCATTGCAGAAAGCCGGGTTGTCACAGTCGCGGTTGTACAGTTTGTCGAGGTCTTTCATACCGAGTTGGGCGCGGAGGCCGAGCCTGCCGTCGAGGTCTTTTTTGGTGAAATTGACTTTGTACTGCAAGCCGAATGTGAGGCCGAGGTCCAGTTTTTTGAAGTCGTTGGCGGCCTTGAACAGTTTATTTTCGCTGTCGGGCAGGAGCGTGCCTTTCAGCCGGTTGCTGATCAGGAGGCCCATGTACGGCCCGGCGAGCACGGAGAGGCGGCTGGTGCGGCCCATCTTCAGTTCGGGTACCACGGCGAGTTGCAGCCAAGTGGTGTTGTAGGTGCCATCGCGGACGTAAGTCGCTGTGTCTCCGTAAAAACTGGACTCGACCGAGGAGCGGCGACCTGCCAGGCCGAGGTCAATGTTGATGCGCAAGAAGCCGCCGCGCCCGTTGAAACTGGCGGTAGTGCCGAGTTCCCAGCCGGGTTGGTAGCCGAAGCCGAGGGTCTGTTTCAGCCCCGCGATGTCTGCCGGAAACTGCCCACTGCCCACCAGCGAGTTGACGTTCGCACCGATTCGCGCCCGAAACTCGACTGCGCCGGGGGTGAATTCCCGCTCAAAAACGTACTCGTCTTTTACCGTGCGGCCATTGCGCATGCCCTCGGTGGTCACTTGCAGTTCGCGGTTGCCGAGCAGTCGGTAGAGGATTTTTTTCGGGTCGTCGTGCTGCGGGTTTTCAAACAGGTAGCCGTCGTAGTCGGCGGTAGTGAGGCCGAAAGCGACGGGTTTATTGCGATTTTGCCCGCGTGCGACGGCGTAGTAGGTGATGGAATCGTTGCGCAGTTCGAGGCGCAGGGTTTCGAGAGTGACGGTGTCGCCGTTTTCAGGCTTGATGCGTAGGCCTCTGCCGAGGTAGGTGCTGTCGTCGGCGACGCTCCACAGTTCGAGGCGGTCACCCCGGTCGGTGGGCATGAACCAGGTGCCTTGCAAGGCCCGCAGTTCACGGAAAATGGCGGGTGCGTCTTCGATTTGGGCCAGCAGGGAGAAGGGGACAGACAAGATGGCCCAAAACAAAATGGTGCGGAGGGGGGACTGCGGGTAGTGCATGTGTGGATATTTTTGGAGCAAAAAAACGGAGAAAAAGCGAAAGCGCAACCCCACCCCGTCCCCCTCCCCCAAATGGGAGAGGAGACGAGACACCATATCACGGTGTATGCTGTGGCTCCCCTCCCATTTGGGGGAGGGGCCGGGGGTGGGGTCGCCCAACGGCGTGAAACAAAGTCCGCCCCGCCTCGTTTCAAAGCCATGACAATCAAGCCATTCCACCTCCTCGTCTTTCTGCTGGCCGCCTTCTGCCTCGCTTCCTGCGCCCGGCGTTTCCCCAAACATTTCAGCGTGTGGCGGCTTACGTCATCCGATCGACAAATCTGGAAATCGTTTGCTGATGCGCCTGCACAGCCCACCATTTTTTACTTCCGCGCTGGCGACCGCATCCTGCGCGGCTGGACGATTGGGGCCGATACGCTGCCCGTCACGCTGCTGCTGCACGGCGCACCGAGCAGCATGGTGAAATACCGGGCGTGGTTCCGCGACAGCAGTTTTTTTGGAAAAACGCGGCTCGTGGCGGTGGATCGGCCCGGCTATGGCAAGTCGGGTTACGGGAAAGCCGAAGTCTCCATCGAGCGGCAGGCCCAACTGCTGGCGCCACTGCTCCAAAAACTGTCAGAGCGCGGCCCGGTGGTGCTGTGCGGCTCGTCCTACGGTGGCTCGGTGGCCGCAAAATTGGCGATGGATTGGCCCGATTTGGTGGGTGCGCTCGTGCTACAATCCGCCTCCGTGCAGCCCAATGCCGAGCGTACGCCCAAAATCGCTCGTTGGATACATTCGCCGCTGGGCGTGGTCTTCCCCGGTTGGGCGCGGGTTTCTACGAAAGAAAAATACGCCCACTCCTGCTCGCTCGAAGCCATTCAGGGCGGCTGGAACTGCATCTGCTGTCCGGTTTGGGTGATTCACGGCCAGCAGGATGACCTCATTTACCCTTCTAATGCCGAACACGCCGTGCGACAACTCGCCCCACACACGCCCGTGACGTACATCCCGATCGACTCCGCACAGCACAACATCTACTGGACGCGACGCGACACAGTGAAGCACTACATTCTCAAGGCGGTCAAAGTTTCCCGGTACAATTCTTGATAAATTGCTTAACTTGTCGATTCGACCCCAAATACTCCCAGTGGAAATGCGCTCCATTCAACCTATTTTTCACCATTAAGCGCACCGTATCCACTCATGGGACACTTCCAAGTACAAGGCTCCACCGACCAAACCACCCACCAATGCACCAGCCACCGCGAAGGCGACTGGACCATCTGGCGTTGCCCGCACTGCAACGGCTATGAACGCCGATTCAACTGGGCCACCAGCGAAATGAAGGTACGCACTGGCGGCTCCGAAGCACTGCATAGCGGTATGAACACTCAGTCACAGAACATGGAGGCACTGCTGAGTGGTATTACTTACAATTGAGGGGAATGATGAATGATAGCCCTCCTTCGTCTGCGGCTATGGCGGGTAAAAATGATGAATCCCGCGACGCAGACCGCGACAAACCGCGCGGACACTTTTCATCTGGTCTTAGTGCCGGGGCGACTCCAAGTCGCCCCGGCACTTTTCATATAAATCCGTTTTTATCCGCCCAATCCGTCCAATTTGCATCCCATTGTTTTTGTGCGGAGTAGTTTTGCCGCGTCATACTCCTCACTGCTCACTCATCACGTCCCACCCATGTCCGCATCCACAGCCGAAATCAAGCGCGTCACCACCCACACCATTCAGGCCATGAAAAACCGGGGCGAAAAAATCGCCATGCTCACGGCCTACGACTTTTCCATGGCCCGCATACTCGACGAGGCGGGCATTGATATCCTGCTGGTAGGCGACTCAGCCTCCAACGTAATGGCAGGTCACGAAACCACCCTGCCCATCACGCTCGACCAGATGATTTACCACGCCCAGTCGGTGGTGCGGGCCGTACACCGGGCGATGGTCGTGGTGGATTTGCCCTTCGGGAGTTACCAGTCCAACCCCGAAATTGCCCTGTCGAGTGCCATCCGAGTGATGAAAGAATCGGGTGCCCATGCCATCAAACTCGAAGGCGGCGCGGAGGTAGAAAAATCCATCAAGCGCATCCTCATGGCGGGCATCCCAGTGATGGGTCACTTGGGGCTGACCCCGCAGAGCATCTACAAATTTGGCACCTACACCGTGCGGGCCAAGGAGGAAGTGGAGGCTCAAAAACTCCGCGACGACGCGCTGCTGCTGCAAGCACTGGGCTGCTTTGCGATGGTATTGGAAAAAATACCCGCCAAACTGACCAAAGAAGTGTCCGAAAGCCTCATTATCCCCACCATCGGCATCGGCGGCGGCATGGCTGCCGACGGCCAAGTGCTGGTGACGCACGATATGCTGGGCATCACCAAAGATTTCAAGCCGCGCTTTCTGCGCCGCTATGCCGAGTTGTTTGAAGGCATCGGTGAAGCCACCAAGCAGTATATCGCGGATGTGAAGGCGAAGGATTTTCCGAACGAGTCAGAGCAGTACTAAGAAACGGGTTGTCATGTCGCAGCGAAGCGAAGA
>JAYSUY010000706.1:0-3846 GCA_043718855.1 Saprospiraceae bacterium
ATCATCCTGAGACCGGGCAACAACGGCATCTTGCTGTTTTTGGACGGCGGGAGTTTTACCAACTACGGAAAAATAACGGTGCGAGAAGCGGGCCTGAACCCCGCTACAGCATCCACTGCCGACGGCATTGACGCTCGCGGCGGCGACTTCGTGAACGAGACGACGGGCGACATCGTGGTGTCAAAAATCACCGCCAATGGCTTGAACTCGCGCCTGACGGGCAGCTGGACCAACAAAGGCAAGGTCAAAATCGGCAACGTGGGCCTGACGGTGGCCCTTGCTATCCGGGAGGGCATCAACAACTCGGCGACTTTTACCAATACCAGCACCGGGCAAATCACCATTGACACTTGCAGCAACAACGGGATTCTCAACAACACCGGCACTTTCAACAACAGCGGCCAAATCTCAATGGGCGCATCGAAGGCCAATTCCATCAGCAACAATGGGCTGGTCAACTTGGGTTTTTTTAACAACTACGCTGGTGCTGCGCTGACCATCAAAAACGCCAAAACCGGCATCTTGGGCGGCGGGATTGGCGGCGTGCTGACCAACTATGCTGGGGCGACCATCACCATCGGCCAGATGGTCGAGGACGGGATTTACCAATTCGGTTTGGGCGGTACGGACAACCGAGGCACCCTGAACATCGGCAGCACGGGCAGCATCGGCCGCTATGGCATCAACAACGCCTGCCAGTTTCTCAACCAGTTCGGGGCTACACTGAGCATCAGCAACACGACGAACACCGCCATCCTGAACACCTCGCAGTCGGGCGTTGACGGCATTTTCAAAAACGGCGGCACCATCAGCCTCGACAACGCGCTGAACGCAGGCGGGGCGGCCATCTCGAACACCGTCGGCTGCACGTTTGAAAACCTCGGCTGTGGCTCGCTCATCCGCATCACTTCCAACAACACCATCAGCAATGCAGGTACCTTCAGCAACGAGGGCAACATCATCGAAAACGCGAGCGGCAACAGCAGCGTGACCAGCAATTCCGGTGTAATTCAGAACCTGAACGGCGGCACTTTTTCGGTGACGGGCAGCAACACGGGCCTGAACTCCACCGCCACCGGCGCGATCTGGACGGGCTGCGACAACACCAACTGGGCCAACGTGTACAACTGGAACGGCCTCGCCGTGCCTGTGGCTGCGGAAAACGTGACCATCCCCGACCAGACCAACGACCCCACCATCTTCGGCGGCACGGCGGCGGTGGCAAAATCGGTGGTCGTTCAAGTCAGCGCCACCCTAACCCTCAACGCCAGCAGTAGCCTGACCATCAGCGGTGCCACCGGCGACGGACTGAGCAGCGAAGGCACCGTGACCAACGCGGGCATCCTGAGCATCAGCAACACAGGCGGCGTCGGCTTCTACAACGGCGGCACATTTGACAACAACAGCAGCGGCGAACTGCGGATAAATGGCACGACGGGCGATGGTATTTTCCTGTGGGATGCTTCGCTGAACAACTTTGCCAAAATCAAGATCGGCAACACGGGCAACATCGGGGGGGACGGCATCGAATCGAGGAACAGCACTCTGGACAACAAATCCAGCGGGGAGATCACCGTGGACCGCACCACAGCCGACGGCATATTCATCTTCTCCCACCCCATGACCAACGCGGGCAAAATCACCATCGGCGGCACAGCAGCCATCGGCGCAAACGGCATCACCAACGCCAACATCATCACCAACAGCGCGGGCGGCGAGATCAAGATTGACCGCGCGGCACAGGGCATCTTCAACAGTTTTGCCACTTTTAACAACTACGGGATGCTGAAAATAGGCAGCGTCGCAGCCATTGACTATTCGGGCATCGGCAACCAAAACGGGAACTTCAACAACTACCCGACGGGGGAGATCACCATTGACCGCACGGGCCAGAGTGGCATCTACAACTACTACAACGCCAACTACAGGGCCTTCGGCAATTCGGGCAAAATCTTCATCGGCAAAGCGGCTGCCATCGGCGGCGAAGGCATCCTGAACGATGGGGCTTTCAACAACAACGCCGACGGCGAAATCACCATAGACCGCACTGCGAAAAACGGCATCTACGTCCGCGACGACAACGACTCCAACACCTCGCCTGCCTCGTTCAGCAACGCAGGCAAACTCACCATCGGCGGCACTGCTAACATCGGCGACAACGGCATCCGCAACCGAGTGACCTTCAACAATAACTCGGGCGGCGACATCAAAATAGACCGCACCACTGGCGACGGCCTACTCAACGACGGGGGCGATTTCAGCAACGCCGCCAAAATCACCATCGGCGCTACTTCCGCCCCCACCGGCGACGGACTGGAAAACGCCGCCAATTTCACCAACCAAGCCTGCGGCGAAGTCAGCCTTTTTGATAACCTCAAAAACGATGGCACCTTCACCAACACAGGCCTGCTCCGCATGAACACCGCGCTGGCCCACACCAACAGCGGCACCTTCACCAACGACGGCATCATCGAGTACCCGCAGGGCAGCCTCATACCCAGCGTGACCAACAACGACCTCATCGTGAAGGCAGTCAGCGGCGAATGCCCCGTCGCCAACGCACTGCAAGTGGGCGGCAGCAACAGCTTCACCGTAGGCACCACTTGGTACAAAAACGCCAACCTGACCATGCCCGCTGGCACCTACGACGCTGGCACCAACGCCTTCACCGTCAACGGTTTGGCCGATGGAAGCACCACCACGCTCTACTTCACCGTCAGCGACGGCACGAACGGCTGCACCCGCACCGTGTCGGTCAAACTGACCTACGACGACGTAACCAAACCTACCATCGCGTGCCCTTCTAACCAGACCGTTGAAGCCAGCGGCACTTGCAGCGGCACCGTCGGCACACGCCTATTGGTATCTAAATCAGACAACTGCACATCCAGCGGCAGCATTTCTGAAAGCCAAAGCCCCGCCAGCAACACCGTGTTGAGCGGCCACAACGACGTGGAAACGGTGACATTCACCGCCAACGATGGCAATGGCAACACCCAAACTTGCCAGTTCACGGTGACGCTGAAAGACGTAACCCAACCGACCATCACTTGCCCAGCGGATCAGACTGTGGAAGCCAGCGGTACTTGCGATGGCATCGTCGGCACCCGCGTCTTGGTGTCTAAATCAGACAATTGCACCGCCAGTGGCAGCATTTCTGAAAGCCAAAGCCCTGCCAGCAACACCGCGTTGAGCGGCCACAACGATGTAGAAACCGTGACACTCACCGCCGACGACGGCAACGGCAACACCCAAACTTGCCAGTTCAATGTGACGCTGAAGGACGTGACCAAGCCAACCATCACCTGCCCAGCCGACCAGACCGTGGCCGCAGATGGCAACTGCTCTGCACCAGTGGGCAACCGCACCGGCCTGGCCACCAACCTGACCGATAACTGCACCGCCCCCGGCAACATCACCGTCGTGCAGTCGCCTCCGGCAAACACCCTGCTCAGCGGCCACAACGACTTTGAAATCGTGACCCTCAAATCTGACGATGGCAACGGGAACCAGTCGCAGCCATGCACCTTCCAAGTCATCCTGAAAGACATCAACCTGCCTACCATCACCTGCCCGGCCAACATCGCCAAGAATACGGACCCGGGTCAGTGCAGCGCAGCAACGACGTACGCCGTCATGGCCTCTGATAACTGCTCGTACTCACTCACCCGCACCAGCCCTACTGGTACGGCCAGCGGCTCAAGTTTCCTATTGGGAGTGACAAATGTCGCATGGAGCGTCACCGACGAGGGCGGCAACGCCACGTCCTGCGCATTCACCGTCACAGTCACCGATGTGGAAATACCGGGCATCACCTGCCCGACCAACATCGCCAAAACCACCGAC
>JAYSUY010000707.1:0-3836 GCA_043718855.1 Saprospiraceae bacterium
CGATCAGTGCGGCGTTGTCGTCACGCAGTTCGCGAACCATCGCCATTGCGTCGAGCGAAGTGTCGTCTTGGTCCTTGACCCGCGACTTGGCGGCGATCGCACCGATCGAGGTCAGCGTGTCGCCGCCGTTCTTGCGCACCCGCTCGCCACCTCCTGACTAAATTTAGGTTGTCCCCAAATGTCTCGAAATGTCCGATCTGACTAATAAACGGGAGCCATATTTTTGTGCCGACAACAAGGAAGAAAAGCGGGCAGCGGTAGCCGCCGCCGCCCGCAAGGCCGCTCCTACTTCCGCTTGTCCCCGGCAGGACACCCCTGAAATGCCCGGGTCCAAAAGCAGAGTAAGGGATCACAAAACCGCTACAAAAGTATGCAATTCAACAAAACAGTGAAAAAGCACCTCGTCGCCCTGTTCGTAACAGTGGCGATGATCAACGGCCTGTACGCCCAAGACTGGCCGCCGCCAGACTCTGTGGTCATCGGCACCGTTGAGTACGACAGCCTCATCTACCAAAGCCCCGAAAGGATAGCCATCGAAGCGCAGGCAGCCGTGAGGCTCGCCAACTCCGCCGATGTGTATTTGAAATGGGAGGTTCTGCCCGGCGTGTCGAACTACACGGTGCGTTACAAGTTGGGCGAGGGCGATGCTGCATGGGTCTCCGTTCAGCGAAGCACAAATGATCTCATTTTGGAGAACGTACCGTTGGACATCATGGTGGTTTGGGAGGTGCTGGTCGTCGGTGATTCTCAGATAACGCCCGTTTATCAGTCCGACCTCGGTGCGGTCTCTACCCGCCAACAATATGAGCCTATCCAAGTCTCTCACAGGCTGTACAGCAAGTTAGAGGGCTGGTTTGCCAAAGACGACAACGATGAGGGTTTCTGCGAGTTTTTCCGTGCGCTCGATGTAAGCCCATACGAAAAATTGGCTTTTTTGCAGGCTTATGCCTTCGACAATGCCCGCTTCACCAAACCTGCTTTACCTTCTTCCAGCGACATCAAAGACTGGTACCCTGCCGCTACGGTCACGGGTACAGGAGACGGCGATGAATGCTTCCCGATGGCGGGAAGTTGCAAGTGCAAAGTAATTTCAGACGGAAGTAACCTCGCTACACCCAATGAGAAGTACGACTATGACAAACGTAAAATACTTCCTCAATTTGTCCAAAAAATTGCGAAATCTGACAATGACAATACCACGATTGATCGGTTCGAGGCTGGCGCTGCAAAATTTATCTCTTTGAGGCAAAGTGAAGGCGCTGGCGGTATGGCTTATGCCATGAGCAACTTGCAGGGAGCAGACGACGTAACATCGGTGACAACCGAAGTATCTGAAATCGTTTTCTTCTTGGCATGCTTGACAAATAATGGCGGATCGACGAGCAATCTACCCTCTGCCTGTCAATGCAGACGACCACTGTACATTGATTATGAATACACGACGAGGCTTCATGTGAAAGCGGAAAAAAGAAACTGTTGGTTTAGCAAAGGGGCGGAAGCGCAGGCAGAGGACTTGGCATTTGTAGGTGTTTATGAAGGCAAAACAGGCGATGTGACACCCATCGCTGCTAACCAAGCCATGCTATCAAGGGCGTGCAGTTCAAGTTGGAACCCGGATTTCTGGATAAATGTCCTGAATCTCGCTAAGCCGGTTGGAGAGTATTTCTTGCAACGCCTTGACACCACACAAAGTCGCATCCCAACGGCCGCTCAGTTGGACTCATTCGTCAATGCACTCAAAGTGCTGATCAAAACCCCGTTCCGCAACTCTTCTGGGGTTTGCGAAGAGAAACAGATAGACAAGGTGCTGGTGTCAGGCAGGGACTCCTTCCTCCTGAGGCCCAATGCCCCAATTCGTGTGGGGATATTCAGTTCTTACTACGTCAGGACACGGGGGTATGGATGCTGGCGTGCACAGGCAGGTGTCGCCAGCGACTATTACTTGTTAGGTGTGGTCGAGAGCGAGAAGAAAGAGAGTGAAGACCCCGAATGTTGTACCGACAAGTTTGCGAATTATGTGTTGGGTTCTCTTTCCACTCCCTCGAATGGCGATGTCCAAATTGACGCGGTAAACAGTCTTGAAAATCGAATGCAGGATGTTGGCTTCCTCTTATCTACTTATGGCTCATGGGACAGTTTGAAACGTGACCCCAGTTCAGGGCAACTGTTACTCTCGCGTGAGTATGATCGGCTCTATGGGCCGTCTTGTCTAAACTATGAAGAGATGAGCGGAGGTAGCGAGGAGCGCTCAAGGACAAAAACAGCCGACCTCAACAGGGTAAAGGTTTATCCCAATGTCGCAGAAGACAACCTGAATGTGGAGGTACACGTCCATGCGCCATGCCATGCCCAGATCAGTTTGGTGGATTTGAGGGGCGGGCTGTCCAAAACGTTCTTTTTAGGTGATTTAGATCAAGGGAGCCAAGCATTTCAGTTTCATGTGAGCGACATTGCCCAAGGCAACTATGTGGTGTATTGCCGATTAGGGGATCAAGATTACAGTTTTAAAATCTCCATCCTGTAACCCAACCCTGCAACAACTATGAAAAACATCATTTTCCTGTGCATCCTTTCCCTACTCACCCTTCTCCCCTCTATGTGCAAAAAAAAGAGTGATGAGTGTGTTTGCCGAGATTTGGAGAACTGTGTGGACGGCAAGTGTGTCTTGAAGGAGAACTGCTACTACCTGAATAACCAGGCTATCGAAGGCTTCAATTTGTATCATGGCGTGGTCAAAAACAACATTTGCGTAGATACGCTGGTGCTGGATGTTAGGCTGTATGACCCCAGCCCAGCATACAAATTCATCTTGTATGCCAACGTTTCGCCTTGGGGCAGACGAAATGTTGAACCTCGCATGAACTTGAAGGTATCTGATAGCGAATATGTATTGGGCAGCCTCACTACTATTTGTCACCAAAACGGAAAGGAATGGTATGCATCATACATCCATTGCAAGATAGCAAAGGACAGTGTGCTGATGGACATCCAGTTTCGAGAGCGGTACGACCCTACAGATCGTGTTGTGGACAGTTGCAAGGTGACGCTTTACAAGTAAATCAACCGCATTCTCATAGTCACACAAACGGCCTCGCAAGCACCAGTTGCTTACGAGGCCGTTTCTATTTTGAAATCCTGTCCATTCCAGTCCACCACAAACGGCCGGTTTTTCATCCTGTAGTCTTCATCCAGCACCGAGGCGTTCAGGAACAAGGTGCCGCCCAAGTCCCGCTGGCCGTAGCCCTCGTGGATGTGGCCGAAAGCGTGAATTTTTACCGAAGGTAAATCCCGCACCCGGTGCAGCAAGTCGCGGCAACCGACGGGACGGCGGTCGCGAGCCACCTCATCCAAAATGCCGTAGGGTGGGCCGTGCGTCAGCAGCACATCGGTGTTTTCGGGTATCAAATCCCAGTATCGGCGGATGTCGGCACCCCGCTGGCGGTTGAAGGCCCAATCATAAAACCAAGGTTGGATGGGGCTGCCCCAGATGTTCAGCCCTTCGATGGTGCAACCCGAATCGTTCAGGTAAATCACATTTTCCGGCACCATTTCCCTAAAAAGCGGCGGCTCGCGTTCCGCGATAAAGTCGTGATTACCAGCAATCAGCACCTTGTAGCGGTGCGGCTGCGCCCCAAACCAATCCAGAAAAATCTGCACATCGCCCAACTCTCCGCGTTTGGAAAAATCGCCGCAGTGCAGCAGCACATCGCCCTCCGGCAAGCGGAGCGAGTCGTGCTGAGAGTGGGTGTCAGAGATGAAAACGAGGCGCACAGGAATGGAGGTTTGAGTGATGAGGTTTGAGTGATGAGGTTTGAGTGATGAGCGGCAAAAGTAAG
>JAYSUY010000708.1:0-3831 GCA_043718855.1 Saprospiraceae bacterium
TGGACTGGGCGCAGAGCGGATTTCCCCAAAAAAAGGAAGCGGCGAGCGCGAGCAGCGCGATGTAGAGGTGGCGTGTGGGCAAGGCGCGGTGTGGGTGATTTGTATTTGTGGGACGAAGGTACGGCAAGGCCTACGCAACCCCAGCCCACAGATTTATCTGTGGGTTGTGGCAGCATGGTGCATATTTTTGCCCCAAAAATCTCCTACCATGCACGCCCTCACCACTTTCCAGTCCGCCATCCGAACCGGCATACCCGCCCAACTGCCATCCAAAAAAGACCTCGACCCCACAGTGAGCCACGCCCCACGCCGCGTCATCGAAGGCGTACTCTCCGAAAGCGAAAAAGTGCTGGCCGTGCAAAACGCCCTGCGCTACTTCCCCACCGAGCACCACCGCGAGTTGGCCGCCGAATTTGCTGACGAACTCCACCGCTACGGGCGCATCTACATGCACCGATTCCGGCCCGAATACGCCATGCACGCCCGGCCCGTCAGCGACTACCCGCACCGTTCCCACCAAGCGGCGGCCATCATGCTGATGATCCAGAACAACCTCGACCCGAAGGTGGCCAAGCACCCCCACGAACTCATCACCTACGGCGGCAACGGCGCGGTGTTCCAAAACTGGGCGCAGTACCTGCTCACCATGCGCTATCTCTCAGAAATGACGGACAATCAGACGCTTGCGCTGTACTCCGGCCACCCGATGGGCCTTTTTCCCAGCCACCCCGACGCGCCTCGCGCGGTGGTCACCAACGGTATGATGATCCCCAACTACTCCAAAAAAGAGGATTGGAACAAGTACAACGCCCTCGGCGTGACGCAGTACGGGCAGATGACCGCGGGCTCGTTCATGTACATCGGGCCGCAGGGCATCGTGCACGGCACCACCATCACGCTGCTCGCTGCCGGGCGCAAACTCGGCCTAGGTACTGACAATTTGGCGGGTCGCGTGTACGTCACGAGTGGCCTGGGCGGCATGAGCGGCGCACAGGCGCTGGCGGCTGTCATCACCGGCTGCATCGGCGTGATCGGTGAAGTGGACGGCCATGCCGTGCAGCAGCGCGTAGCCGACGGCTACATCCAGCCGACCGATGTTTTCACCGATTTGGCCCCACTCATCGCCCGCATCGAGCAGTGCCGAGCCACCAAAACTGCTGCCGCATTGGTCTATCATGGCAACATCGCCGACCTCTGGGAACGCTTCGCACATGACGGTGTGACCATCGAACTGGGCAGCGACCAGACCAGTTGCCACAACATCGACGACATGGGTTATTGCCCGCAGGGCTACACCTTCGAGGAGGCTAAGCACTTGTTAATCAGCAACAAACCTCGATTCATGGAGGAAGTCCGTGCCACCTTGCGCCGCCACATTGCGGCCATCAACACCATGAGCGAGCGCGGCATGTACTTCTGGGATTACGGCAATGCTTTCCTGAAAGAAGCAGGCGAGGCTGGGGCGCAAGTATTCAAATCACCAAATCCACAACTCACCGAATCCGCAATTTTCCGCTATCCCTCCTACGTCGAAGACATCATGGGTCCCATGTGTTTCGACTACGGTTTTGGCCCCTTCCGCTGGGTGTGCTGCTCGGGTTTGCAGGAAGATTTGGACAAAACCGACCGCATCGCCGCATCGGTTTTGACAGAAATGCTCGCCGAGGCCCACGACGACATCCGCCCGCAACTGCGCGACAACCTGATTTGGATCGAAAACGCGAAGCAGCAAATCCCAGTCGTCGGCTCCAAGTCGCGCATTTTGTACGCCGACGCAGAGGGCCGCATCCGCATCGCGCAAGCACTCAACACGGCCATCGCCGACGGCACACTGGCTGGCCCCATCGTGCTGGGCCGCGACCACCACGACGTGAGCGGCACCGATTCGCCCTACCGGGAAACAGCCAACATCTACGACGGCTCGCGCTACACTGCCGACATGGCGGTGCAAAACGTGATCGGCGATGCGGCGCGGGGTGCCACCTGGGTCAGCCTCCACAACGGCGGCGGCGTAGGCTGGGGCGAGGTCATCAACGGCGGCTTCGGCATGGTGATCGATGGCTCCGCCGATGCGGAGCGCAGGCTAAAATCCATGCTGTTCTGGGATGTGAACAACGGCATCAGCCGCCGCGCTTGGGCACGCAACCCACACGCCCTCAGCACGATACAGCGCACAATGGAGCAGTATCCCGACTTGCAGGTGACGGTGCCGTATCTAGCGGATGAGGGGCTGGTGCGGGAGGTGATGGGGTAAAATTTTGGGCAAATTAGGAATCCAATTCCTAATTTGCCGCCATTATGGAACTACTGCCTCGCATTTTATCTGAGAAAATCCGGCTGCTCGCCACCAAGTTTCCCATAGTGAGCGTCACTGGGCCACGCCAGTCGGGCAAAACCACGCTGGTACGCCAACTCTTCCCGGAATACACTTACTGCAACTTAGAGAACCCGGACTACCGGACGGCGGCACAGCAGTCGCCGCGCGATTTTTTGCGCCAAAACGCTCGCGGGCTGATCATTGACGAGGCGCAGTATGTGCCTGAACTGTTCTCCTATTTGCAGCTCGAGGCGGACGAACAGAACCGACCGGGGATGTTCGTGCTGTGCGGCTCGCAACATTTTTTGCTCATGGAAAAAATCAGCCAGAGCCTGGCGGGTAGGGTGGGCATCGTCAACCTATTGCCTTTCTCTACCGAAGAAATGACGGCGGGTGGGCTTACACTGCCTTCGGTGTGGGATTTGATTCTCAAGGGCAGTTTTCCGAGGCTGTACAAGATGGATATCGAGCCGCAGGATTTTTACCCGGCTTATATCCAGACCTATGTGGAGCGGGATGCCCGGCAGGTACTCAACATCTCGAATTTGGACGCTTTTCAGGCTTTTATACGCCTGTGCGCAGGCCGTACCGGGCAGTTGTTCAACCAGTCAGAGTTGGGCAACTTGATCAATGTTGACCAAAAAACGGCTCGAAGTTGGCTCTCCATCTTGCAAACTGGTTTTCAGGTTTTCACGCTGCCGCCCTACTTTCGAAACTTTGATAAGCGAACGGTCAAGACTCCCAAAATCTATTTCTGGGACACGGGTGTGGCTTGCTCGCTTCTCGGCATCCGCAACAGTGGCGAGTTGCTCACGCACTTTGCCCGGGGGCATTTGTTCGAAAACTTTGTCATCGTGGAGATGCTCAAATCGTACTATCATCGGGGCATACGCCCCAACGCCTACTTCTGGCGCGACCGCAGCGGCAACGAAATTGACCTGTTGTTCGACGAGGGCGGTGTGTTGCATCCCATAGAAATCAAGTCTGCTCAGGCAGTAAAGCCCGATTTTTTCAAAGGGATTGACGTATTCAACACCGTATCGGGCAACGACCCAGAACTGTCTCACTTGGTGTACGCTGGCGATTTAAACTACCGGCACCCGAAAGCACACATTCATGTTTGGGATCGCTTGCCGATGTTTTTGCCCACCACTCCATGACCACCGTTGCGATCATGCTTTCCCTGCTCTATGCGCTTCTCATGCTCACCTACTGGCGGGCGTGGCGCAGTTTGCCAGAGCAGAAAATACCCGTCGGCTGGCGGCCTACCGAGCGGCTGACGGTGGTCGTACCCGCCCGCAATGAGGTGGCCAACATCGGCACCTGTCTGCGCTCCATCTTGGCAGGCTCGTACCCGGCTCACCTGCTGGAAATCATCGTGGTGGACGATTTTTCGGAAGACGATACGGTAGGACAAGTACAGCGGGTGCAGGCCGAATTGCTGGCTGAGCAGTCGTTCGCTTCGCTTCGCTTGCTGCGGCTGGCCGATGTAGAAAGTGTGGCACACCTCCGAG
>JAYSUY010000709.1:0-10993 GCA_043718855.1 Saprospiraceae bacterium
GTTCGGCCACGACCTCGGCCACCCTGACCTCTGCGGCCCCGCTCGTGCTGACGACAGTGGTCACCAACACCTCCTGCTTCGGTGGTAGCAATGGCTCCATTGACCTGACGATCACGGGCGGCACACCCGACTATACCACTCAGTGGTCGAACGGCAACACTACCCCAGACCTGAACAATCTCCAACCCGGCACCTACACCGCCACCGTGAGTGATGCCAACGGTTGCTCAGCCACCACCAGCGCGACCGTCGGGGAACCGACGCGATTGAAGGCGACGGCGGCCGTGACCAACGCGGCTTGCTTCGGGGGGCAAAACGGGGCGATTGACTTGACGGTGACGGGCGGTGTGCCGCCGTACGCCTACAATTGGACCCACACGGTCAACACGGAGGACGTGCAAAACCTGTCTCCCGGCACCTACACCGTCACAGTGACGGATGCAAACGGCTGTACCACAACAACTTCTGCCACGGTCAATCAACCCGCCCAGCAGGTGCTTTCGGTGGCCTCGGTCACACCCACCAGCACCTGCACGGCCAACGATGGCAGCCTGAACCTCGCCGCGCCCGCTGGCAGCCAGCCGCCGTACAGTTTCGTCTGGTCGGGCGATGGAGACACTGGGACGGGTTTCGGCCTCATCCTAAGCAGCCTCATTCCGAGGTCGTATACCATCACCTTGACCGACGGAAAAGGCTGCACGTCTACCGTCACCGCTGCGCAAACCTCGCCGATGTCGGTCACCGCTACTGCCACCGCTACCAGCACTTGCTCAGGTACCGATGGGCAAATTGCCGTGAGTGCAACAAACGGTACGGGCAGTTTTTCTTACGAACTGAAAAGTGGCGGCAGCACTAAAACAGGTAACTCCATAGGCAGCGATTTTGTAATCAACAACTTGCTTTCCGGGAGTTATGTACTCACGATACAAGATGCAGCAGGCTGTTGG
The DNA here is from genome assembly GCA_043718855.1 of Saprospiraceae bacterium. GTDB lineage: Bacteria > Bacteroidota > Bacteroidia > Chitinophagales > Saprospiraceae > M3007. The sequence goes on from JAYSUY010000709.1 coordinate 948, forward strand.
GCTGTGGCCCAGACGACAGTGGCTCAGCCGCCAAATACGATGGTACTGAGTACCACGCTCATACGCAACGGATGTTCTTCTGCTGATGACACACTGCGATTAAACCTAAGTGGTGGCACCGCAGGATATACTTACCTCTGGAGCGAAGATTCAAGTACTAAAAACCTCGACCTTTTCGGTATTTGGACAGGTATCTTCACTGTGACCGTGACAGATGCCGCTGGTTGCACCGCTACGACCAGCGCAACGGTTGTTCCACCTACATCCAGCATCTCCAACATGACGGCCACGCCGACTGCTGCGGATTGCAGCGGCTTCGGCGGCAGCATCGTGGTGAATGCCGCGGGAGCGGTGGCACCCTTCACCGTGCGTTGGCAGGATGCAGGCGGCCTATCCTTAGGGATTCAAACCGTTTCGTCTTTGCCTTATACCATCCCCAACCCAATACCCAACGCTACCTACATCATCACGCTGACTGATGCGACGAACTGCGAATCTACTGCTACCGCGACCATCAGCACTGCTGGCCCCGCGCTCAACGCGACGGCCGCCGCTACTGCGCCGAGCAGTTGCGCAGCCGCCGACGGCTCCATTCAAGTGGATATTTCGGGGGGCACGGCACCATTCTCATATGCTTGGAGCAACGGCAATCAAAACGGCAGCGGGGGCAATATTGTGGGTAACACACTCACCATCAGCGGCTTAAAGCCGGGCTGGCACAGCATCACCCTGACCGATGCATTGGGTTGTCAGGACTTCGTGGGCGTGGAAGTGAAAAACCCGGTGGGTTTTGGGTTCAGCACCATCGCTGTCGCCCCCACAGGCTGCGCACTGGGCAACGGAGCCATTTTGATGGAAACCTCTGGCGGCGCGGCCCCGTACAGTTACCAATGGTTTCGCAATGGCCAGCAAGGGTCGGGCGGCAACATCGCCACCGATGCGTTCAGCATATCGGGCTTGACAGCCGGGGATTATTATTTGACCATCAAAAGCGGCGACTGTGCAGTAGTGGAGCCGCAAGTGGTGGTACCACATCCTGTCATGGTGATGGCGACTTTCACCACCACACCTGCCACATGCGGCCAAAATAACGGCAGCGTTGACCTCTCTGTGACCGGCGGTGCAGCGCCATACACCTTCGATTGGAGCCACCTGTCTGGCACCAACGACCCGGAGGATTTGACTAACGTAGCGCCCAATACCTACTTCGTCACCATCACCGAATCCGTTGGATGCTCGGCCACCGCGACGGCGCAGGTAGGGGGCAGTTTGGCACTCAACCTGTTTTCCACCCCCAACCCCGCCAGCACCTGCGTGGCTGCCGACGGAGCCATCAATCTGACGGTGATCGGCGGCACCCTGCCACTCATCTACGATTGGAGTCACTTGCCCGGCACCAACGATCCGCAAGACTTGACCCAACTCATTGCAGGCACCTATGCGGTCACTGTGACCGATGCAGCAGGCTGTACCGCCATCCGCAACAGCACGGTATCCAGCGTACTGATGCAGGTTTTTGCCAGTACCACCAACTCTTCCTGCAACGGTGCGCCAACGGGCATCATCACCATAGATTTCACCTCACCCGCCAGCGCGGTGCCGCCGTACAGTTACAGTTGGGTAAAATCGGGCGGTGGCACGGGCAATGGCTCGAACATCACTGCCGAGCCGTTCCAAATCATGGGCCTGACCAACGGCTCCTTCACCATCACAGTGACGAACGGCAACGGCTGTACGCGGGTGCTGACGGCGACGGTGGTGCAGGGGAGCAACATCAATTTCCAAAGTGCGCCCTCGGTCGTTGGGGTAAGTTGTCTGAGCAATGCAGATGGAGCCATCACCATCGTGATGACTGGCGGCACGGCTCCTTACAACTACCAGTGGACGGGGCCAAGCGGCTTTACTTCTACTCAGCAGAATATCAACAACTTGACTTCGGGGAATTACCGGGTGACGGTCACGGATGCTATGGGTTGCACCTTTGCGAGCAACAACATTATCGTTGGTTCTCCTGCCACGCTTGCCATCCAAATCATAGCCAACAACCCCGTCAAGTGCTTCGACGGAAGTGATGGAGCCATCACCATAGCGGTGTTCGGCGGCACCTCGCCCTACACCGTGCAGTGGTCGGGGCAAAATGGCTACACCGGTACGGGGGCTGCCATCAGCGGGCTGAAAGGCGGGCTGTACAGGGCGACAGTGACGGATGCGAAGGGATGTACACAGGCGGGGCCGGTAATTAATGTGCAGACACCGATGAATGCCATTATTGCCCAAGCCTCCACCTGCTTCCACAACGGCATAGGCACCATCTGGCTAAATATTGTCAACGGTATGCAGCCGATTGCTGTACAGTGGACTGGGCCAAATGGCTACATAGGCTCAGGTACTCTCATCACTAATCTGGCTCCCGGCATTTACACGCCCATCATTGTTGATGCCAACGGCTGCACGGCGGCGACACAGCCTGTCAACGCCGAGGAGACAAACGTCGTGGTGTCCATCACGCCCGAAGTTTCGTACACGGATTGCGATTTGGTCACGATTAATGTGGCACTCAGCGACCCGAACCAGACCTTTACTTACCTCTGGAATACGGGCGACAAAACCCCTGTGCTGACCGCTTCGGCACTCAACACCTACACGGTTACAGTGACCAGCGAAACCTGCGGCATTACCGCATCCAAAACCATTGACGTAAAACCCTGCGGGCAAATCGCTGGCTCGGTCATCAACGATAACAACAAAAACTGTGTGAACAACAGCGAACCGGGCCTCGGCTCGTGGATTGTGAAAGCCGAAGGCGCACAGACCTACTACGGCACCTCGCAGCCCAACGGCCAGTACAACATCCAAGTGGAGCCGGGTCACCTGTACACCGTTTCGGCCATCGCGCCGAACACCTCGTGGGTACCTTGCCTACCTTCCAACGCAGTGCTGGTGGCTCAACCTTTCGACTCTGTGCCGGGTGGCGAATTCTTGTTCAAGAAGAAAAACGTGTGCCCCATGCTCACGGTAAGCATCGGATCCAGCAACCTACGCCGTTGTTTTTCAAACAATTACTACAACATCCTGTACTGCAACGAGGGCACGGCGACGGCCACCAACGCCTACATCGTGGTCACACTGGATGCCGCGCTCACACCGGTTTCGTCCAACAAGCCGTACACCAACTTGGGCAACAACCAGTACCGCTTCAATGTCGGCAATGTGGCCATCGGGCAGTGCGGCAGCATCTCTTTGTTCGTCAAACTCGACTGCAACGCTCCACTCGGTGCCACGCACTGCTCCGAGGCGCACATTTATCCAGATACGCTCTGCGAGCCGCCCAGCCTGCAATGGTCGGGCGCGAGCCTGCGTGTGCGCAGCGAGTGCCAGCCGGATTCGGTGCATTTTACCCTAAAAAATGTGGGCTTGGGCGACATGACGAAAGCGTTGGAATACATCGTCATCGAGGATGTGGTGATGATGATGAAAGCGATGGTCAAACTCAATGCTGGAGATTCCGTCGTGGTGAAAGTGCCTGCTCGTGGCACCACTTGGCGCATGGAAGTGGAGCAGGAAGATTTCCACCCCGGCCTCTCACGGCCTGCCTCTGCGGTAGAAGGTTGTGGCGCAATCACCACGTTTTCAACGGGTTTTGTCAATGTGTTCCCGCCCGACGACGCGGACAAGTTTATTGATATCGACTGCCGGGAGAACACCGCGGCCTACGACCCCAACGACAAGCAGGCGGTGCCAACGGGCTACGGCACAGCGCATTATGTGGAGCCAAACACGCCGCTTTCGTACACCATCCGCTTCCAGAACACGGGCAACGACACGGCTTTCACGGTGGTGCTGCGCGACACGCTCTCCGCTTGGCTCGACCCGGCTACGGTGCGCCCTGGCGCGAGCAGCCACCCGTACTCGTGGGATTTGAGCGGCACAGGTCACCTGACGTTTACGTTTGAAAACATCCTCCTGCCCGATACAGCGACGAATCTGGATGCCTCGCAGGGTTTTGTGCAGTATACGATTTGGCCTAAAGATTCGGTTCCGCTGGAGTCGGTGGTGCTCAACCGGGCGGCGATTTACTTCGACTTCAACCCGCCGATCATCACCAACCAGACGCTGCACACGCTGGGGAAAAATTTCATCATCAGCAGCACTTGGCAGCCGGTGCGGGCGCAGTACCGGGTGAAAGTCATGCCCAACCCGATGGGCGACGAAGCCCGCCTCGAAGTGCTGGGGCTGCCCGATAATTTTGGCGACTTCCGCTTGCAGGTGTTTGATTTACAGGGAAATACTGTGCGCGACCTGGCTTCCGCGATTCCCATTTTTATGCTAAAAAAAGATGGACTGCCCGCTGGGATGTACTTCTTCCGGGTGCTGGCGGAGGGGACGCTGGTGGGGAACGGGAAGGTGGTGGTGGAGTGAGGGCAAAAAGCAAGGGGCAAGGGGCAAAAAGCAAGGGGCAAACAGCAAAAGGCAATTCCATATTTTTGCCTCTCGCTGTTTGCCTTTTGCCTTTTGCCCCTTGCTTTTTGCCCTTTGCTTTTTACCTCACCGCACCATCACCACCGAATTTTCATGCCCGTCCCAGTTCGTCTCCCGCCGTTGGTTGGCCGGGTCCAGCACCCAGTTGCCGTCCACGATGAACTTGTAGAGGTGCTTGCCGCCGGTGAGCGGCACTTCGAGCGTCCAGCCGGTGGAGGTGCGGGTCATGGGCAGGGCAGTGGTGTTCCAGAGGTTGAAGCTGCCTGAAATGATCACCTGCTTGGCCTCGGCGTAGCCCGGCAGGGTGAAGCGCACGGGCGTGGTGACGTACAGCACCGAGTTGAGGGTCTGGTGTTCGTTGGTTTTGGTATTGGAGTTAGCGGGGTCATGGAGCCACTCACCGTCAGCGATGAACTTATACTCGTAGGTACCCGGCTTGAGCGTGAGCCGCAACTCCCAGCCGTCGGTTTTTTTCTGCATCTCCAAAGCCTGCTCGTCCCAGTGGTTGAAGGTGCCGCTGAGGATGACTTTTTTGCGGTCGGTATAGCCTTTTAGGTGGAAAATGGCATTGCCTTTTTCGTCCGGTTTGGTGGCCTTGTCGGGGTTTTTCAGGTCGTAGCGGAGGAGCGCACCTTGCTGCGGCACCTTAGGTTGCGTCCAGTACGCGCCGTTGATCACGAATTTGAACTGCCAGTTGGGTTCGCCCTTCAGGTCGCTCACTTTTTTGCGAAGGCGGTAGCGGTATTTGTCCACCTGCTGCATCTTCCAGTCGTCCCACGACCAGTCATTAAAGTTGCCCGACACAACCACTTTTAGCACATCGATATCGCCAAAATCAATGTTTGCATTGTCGGCAACGCGCACGGCTTTGGCGTAAGCCCGTCGGTCAAACTCGAACACAACTTCCTCACCTTCAAAAAAATAGTGACCGTACGGACTCTTGGTGGTGTCCACCTGAGCCGTAGCCGAAACGGCCAGCATCCCTACCAGCCATGTTGAAAAAAGTAGCCTGAGCATACTCGATGTTTTGTGCCGTAGCCCCTTGGCTACGGCGATATTCTGGTGTAAAAAGTCAGTTGTCGCCTCCGCAAGTTGATGCTCATGGGGCGTTGCGACAAAAACTCGTAGCCCAGCACCCCGTCCAACTGAGCAGCATAAGCCTCGTTGATGGCACTCATCTTGGTCAATATGGTGGCCATGGGCTGAAACCGCACCGTGTCCAAGCGGGCATTTTGCAACATCCCGCTCAGTACCTCCACTGACTCGCCACCTGCACCCTTCAGTTTCACGCGCCGCCGTATCTCGAAGTTTGCTTTCAGGAACTTGCCGCTCATGGATGTAGAGAGCAAATTCTGCTCCGCCCCAGAGTCCAACCCCATCCAGCACCCACCTTTTGGGCTAAATTCTAAGTACAGCATGGCAATGTGCTCCGAAATTTTGAGCGGCACCCTCTCTTGCTGGGCGTATTCCCATGTCGGCAGGGCTTCCACGGGTTTGCCCGCGTTGTCCATCTTGATCATCACCAACAGCGAGGCTTCGTAGTCAAACAAGATTTCGTAGTGCTCAAAAACGCTGGCCCCGATCAGGCCGATCACAGCCATTTTTTTAGATTTTTCGATGTGGCTGAAATCAATCAAGTCGGCCTTCACTTGAGTTCGCATGAATTGGTCGAACCGAAGCGTGTCCACATTTACCGTACCCGACACCGCCACATTGCCCGTCACGCCACGCGAGGGGTCTGTATCTGCATTTTTTTTACTAAAATACCGTCTGTTGAGCAGCAATTTACTGGCTCCAGTATCGAAGAAAAAATTGCCCTCCAAAGTGTCCACACGTGCCTGAATCGTGATGAGGCCACCCGTGAGCGTGAACGGCACCCGGATAATGTTGGGTCCCGGCGGAGGCAGTAGCGTGGTGTCGGGAGGAAAAACATCGGGCGGCCCAGCAGCAGCGCACACGCGCAACAGCAGAATGAAAACAGCAGTGAGGTGAGGGCGGTAGGCGATCATGTGGCAGTAAAAAAGACAGTGCCGCAAAGAGACAGCAAAAACCGGTGAAAGGTGTCAACTGGTGGCTCCTGTAAGCCGGAAAATTTTTCTGGCAAGTAGATGGAGCCGGAATAACATTCCGGCATACCGTGCCACAAAAAAGGCTGCCCGAAGGCAGCCTCTTGGCTGGTTTTGTGTTGTTTTTTTCTGCAAAAACGCGCTTTACACCGCAAAACTCTCCCCGCACCCGCAGGTGCGCGTAGCGTTCGGGTTATTGAAGGTGAAACCTTTGCCATCCAGCCCGCCAGAAAATTCGAGCGTGGTGTTGAACAGGTAGAGAAAACTTTTGAGGTCGGTGACGACCTTCACGCCGTTGTCCTCAAACACCTGATCGTTTGGCTTCGATTGGTTATCGAAGTCCATTTTATACGACAGGCCGGAGCAGCCGCCGCTGGTGACACTGACCCGGACGAAGAAGTCGTCGGCGATCTTGCCGCCGCCCCGCACTTCCCCGATTTTTTGTTTGGCACTTTCTGCTACGAAAATCATGGTTCGGTAATGATGAACGATAAATGATGAATCACAGCACAGCCGAATTCCATCAAGCCATGGCGAGTTCGGCGTGGCTGCCTGCCGTGATGCCGTTTTTCTGTTGATAATCGGCGATAGCGGCCTTGATCGCGTCTTCGGCCAGCACGGAGCAGTGGATTTTGACGGGCGGCAGGGCCAGTTCTTCCACGATGTCCATGTTGTCGATGGTCATCGCTTCGTCGAGGCTTTTGCCCTTGAGCCACTCGGTGGCGAGCGAGGAGGAGGCGATGGCCGAGCCGCAGCCGAAGGTTTTGAACTTCGCGTCGCGGATCACGCCGGTCACTTCGTCCACTTCGATCTGGAGGCGCATCACGTCGCCACATTCAGGTGCGCCGACGAGGCCCGTACCCACGTTTTTCGCGTCCTTGTTCAGGGTACCGACGTTTTGGGGATGTTTGAAATGTTCGAGTACTTTACTGCTGTATGCCATGGTGTGAGTTGTTGAGTTTTTAGCCGCCGAAGCCGAGGCGTAGGAGGCGGTTGAATTATTTGCGCTTTAAAATGGAGTGCCAGAGGCTTTTGACCGAGTAGAAAATCTTGTAAAGCAATTCACTGATCGGGTCGGGCGGACTTTGTATCGGCATGGTTTGCAATGATTTAGTGTGCACTCCACTCAATCTTCGTCAAATCCACCCCTTCTTGGTACATCTCCCAGATCGGCGAGAGTTCGCGCATGTGGTTCACGCCGTTGCGCACCAAATCGATGGCTTGCTCCACATCCTCCTCGGTGGTGAATCGGCCCAGCGAAAAACGGATGCTGGAGTGCGCCAGATCGTCGCCGAGGCCCATGCCCACCAGCACATACGACGGTTCCAGAGAAGCCGAAGTGCAAGCCGAGCCTGACGAGACGGCAATGTTCTGGTTGAAAGTCATCATCAGCCCCTCGCCCTCCACGTGCTTGAACGATATGTTGGTGACGTGCGGCATCCGGCTGTTTTCGTTGCCGTTCACCTTCGTTTCTTCCATCTTGGTCAGTTCCGTTTGCAGGTGGTCGCGCAGTTTGCTGAGGCGGGCTGCGTCTTGCAGCATCTCCTCACGGGCAATTTCAGCGGCTTTCCCGAAGCCCACGATGCCCGGCACGTTGAGGGTGCCGCTGCGCATACCGCGCTCGTGGCCACCGCCGTCCATCTGGGCGGTCACTTTCACGCGCGGGTTTTTGCGACTGACGTAGAGTGCGCCGACTCCCTTCGGGCCATACATTTTGTGTGCAGTGAACGAGATCAGGTGTACACCCACTTCACGCGGATGAGTAGGGATTTTCCCCACCGCCTGAGTTGCGTCGGAGTGGAACAATACACCATGTTTCTCACAAATTTTAGCGATTTCTTCCATCGGTTGCAGCACACCTGTCTCGTTGTTGGCCCACATCAGCGACACCAGTATGGTGGTCGGCTTGATGGCGGCTTCCAAGTCGGCGAGGCTGACGAGTCCATCTTCCTGCACTTTGAGGTAAGTAATTTCGGCACCGGCTTTCTCCAAATGCTTACAAGTGTCGAGGATGGCCTTGTGTTCCGTCTCGGCAGTGATGATGTGGTTGCCTTTTTTGGCATACATCTCGAACACACCTTTCAGGGCCAAGTTGTTGCTTTCGGTGGCCCCTGAAGTGAAGATAATTTCCTTATCCTCAACGTCTAAGAGTTTGGCAATCTGCTCGCGGGCGTAGTCCACTGCATCCTCGGCTTCCCAGCCAAACTGGTGGCTGCGGCTGGCTGCGTTGCCGTGTTTTTCGTAAAAATAGGGGACCATCGTGTCCACCACGCGCGGGTCGCAAGGAGTGGTCGAGTTATTGTCCAGATATATCAGTCTGCGGTTGCTCATGCTCTAATTTAGATTGAATCGAATGCAAAGGTAAACAGGCTTTACTGAAAATAGTTGGACTTGCGGAAAGATGAATTCTGGCTGTTTTGTCAACTTTGCAGTGCTTATTCCAGTAATGTTCCTCACCTCTGCGGGGTTTGCGTCTTTTCCCCACGCCCTCGTCTTTTTGTTTGGGCCAAAAAACCTACCTACACCACACACATGGATACTGCACTGATTTGGACGGGATTCAGCCGCAACATGCGCCGCTACTTGATGCACCGCGTCAAAAACCGTCATGACGCGGACGACCTCTTGCAAGAGGTTTTTATCAAAATTCACCTCAAACTGCCCACCCTCACGCAGCAGGAGAGCCTACCCGCTTGGGTGTGGCAACTTACCCGCAACACGCTGCTCGACTACCACAAAAAACGCCACCTCCCGCTCAGGGAACTGGACCGGGCCGACTTGCTGACCACCGAAACCATGCCCGACGATTTCAACCAGCACTTGGCCGAGTGCATCCGACCGTTTCTTGATTTGCTGCCCCCCGACCGTCGGGAGGCGTTGCAACTCGCTGATTTGGAGCATATTTCACAGAAAAAACTCGCTGAGCAGTGGGGCGTGAGCTACTCTGGAGCCAAAAGCCGGGTACAGCGGGCACGGGGTGAGTTGCACGGGCTGTTCAGCCAATGCTGCCAAATCGAGTCCGACGTTTACGGCAACATCATGAGCGTGGAGTGCATGGAATGTGGTGAGCAACCGAGGTGCTGATGCGTCTTTTTTGACGGCTCTCGTCTATTGAAGTGAAGCCCAACAGGGCGCATTCATTCACTTCTAAATTTGCGATAGCACATGAACAACATCCTGCAATTTATTTCCAATCTGAGCGACGGCGGTTGCTGCGGCGGCGACACCGGTTGCGGCACGGGTTGCTGCTAATTTCCTTCATCATCATCAAAATTTTGCTCTCAACATGACATCGAAAAAGTTTCTCATCATGGGCCTGTTCGTTGCAGGCTTGGCCGCCACCAGTTTTGCGGCTTACCAGCAATTCAGCACCGAGTGCTGCGCTCCAAGCGGCTGCGCGAGCGGCCAGACCTCTGCCTGCTGCGCGGACGGGCAACTGCCCGACTGCTGCAAAGCGGAGTAAAGTCGACGTTTTTGCCTACAAAAATGGCGCGGACACCT
>JAYSUY010000710.1:0-3828 GCA_043718855.1 Saprospiraceae bacterium
CCGCATTGTTTCATACTTCTGTGGGGCCTTGCTGACCCGTCGGTTTACAGTCACCGGGTCAGCACAGGCTCCAGAAGCCCAACTGTTTCCACCTTTTCATCGCACATTGACTATGCCATCATCTTTTGCCAGCGCGAGGCTCTTCCTCGCCCTTCTCTTCCTCGCCCCCGCTCTGCTCCGCGCTCAGGGCGGTATGTGGCTCCCTCTCCTGCTCGAAAAACAGAACGAAAAAGAAATGAAATCGCTCGGCTGCAAACTATCCGCCGACGACCTGTACTCGCCCACGCAGCCCAGCGTAAAGGACGCGATCTGCTGGTTTCAGGGCGGTTGCACGGGCGAAATCATTTCTCCCGAAGGCTTGGTTTTAACCAACCACCACTGCGGCTTCGATGCGATTCAGAAACTCTCCAGCACCGAAAACAACTACATCGAGAACGGCCACTGGGCCAAAGACCGCGCCGCTGAAATGCCCGCAGAGGGCGTATGGGTCATGTTTGTGAGCCGCATGGAGGACGTGACCGTGCTGGCCCTGCAAAACGTGAGCGAGGGGATGCCCGAAAAAGATCGCCAAGCTCAGGTGGACAAAAACTTGGCGCAGATACGAGTGAACACCAAAAAAGAGGCTTGGGAAGGGATTGATATCCGGCCATTTTACAATGGAAACCAGTACTTTATGTTCATCACCCAGACCTTCCGGGATGTACGCTTCGTGGGTGCACCGCCGAGCAGCATCGGCAAGTTTGGCTCCGATACCGACAACTGGGTGTGGCCCCGCCACACGGGCGACTTCTCGGTGTTCCGGGTTTATGCCAACAAGGACAACCGCCCAGCGGACTACTCGAAGGACAACGTGCCGTACCGCCCCCGCCACTTCCTGCCCATCTCGCTTGATGGTGCGGACGAGGGCGATTTCACGATGGTGTACGGCTTTCCAGGCCGCACCGACGAGTACCTGACTGCCGCCGCTGTGCAGCAAACGGGCGAGGTGCTCGATCCGCTCAAAGTCAACATCCGCGACCGCGCCCTGAAAATCATGGACGGCTTCATGCGCAAAGACCCGGCGGTGAAACTGGCCCTCGTCGCCAAATACTCCGGCATCTCGAACGCTTGGAAGAAGTGGCAGGGCGAGATGATCGGCCTCCAAAAATCGAAGGCCGTGCAGAAAAAATTGGACTACGAAGCCGAGTTCACGCGCCGCATCGAGCAGAACGCGGACTGGAAATACCGCTACGGCAACCTGTTGCCCCGTCTCCGCCAACTCCACAAGGACATCGAACCGTACGCTGTGGCCCGCGACAATTACACCGAAGCGGGCTTGCGCAACATCGAGTTGATGAGTTGGGCGGCCAGCATGGGCAGTTGGGCCAAGACTTTCGAGGGTGGTTTTGAAGCGGGTTTTTTGAAGAAAAAAGGCGATGTGGAGGCCGGTATGGAGGGTTTTTACAAAGATTTTCGCCCAGAGGTGGACCAAGCTGTGTTCGCTGGCCTGATTGAGTTGTACGTCCAGAACGCCCGCGACGACTGGGGAGGCAGCGCGGTGAAAAAGCAGGTGACCGAGCGCGGCGGCTATGCGCAGTTGGCTGAGTACATCTACAAAAACAGCGCGTTTGTCAGCAAGGAGAAGATGAAAGCGCTGATGAACCAGTCGCCCGCGCCGACGGTACAGGCCCTGAAAGCCGACCCGGCCTACCTCTTTTTCGCCTCCATGCAGGATGCTTACGTCGCCAAAGTGCAGCCCAAGTTGCAAGAGTTGCAGCCGCAAATCACGCTGCTCCAGCGGCAGTACATGGCTGCGCAGATGGAAATTTTTAAGGAAAAACGCTTTTTCCCCGATGCCAACAGCACGCTGCGCCTCACCTACGGGCTGGTGGACGACTACTCGCCCCGCGACGCGGTGGCATACGAGGAGCGTACTTACCTGGACGGTGTGATGGAAAAATACATCCCCGGCGATTACGAGTTCGATGTGCCTAAAAAACTGATTGATCTTTGGAAATCAAAGGATTACGGCCGCTACGCCGATGCCGATGGCCGGATGCCGGTGGCTTTTATTGCCACGAACCACACCACTGGTGGCAACTCCGGCTCGCCTGCGCTGGATGCTCGTGGCAATCTCGTGGGCCTCAATTTCGACCGGGTGTGGGAGGGTACCATGAGCGACCTGAACTACGACCCGGCCATCTGCCGCAACATCATGGTGGACAGCCGCTACATCCTGTTCGTGATCGACAAGTTTGGCGGCGCGGGCTACCTGCTGGACGAGATGAAGTTGGTGAAGGGGGCGAAAAAGAAGAAAAAGCGGAAGTGATACTTCGGGTCAGAGACCCTCACGAGCAAAGTTTTAGAAAACAGGGGCGCTTGGCAGGGTATGCCGAGCGCCCCTGTTTGATGGTGGGCGATACGCTTCACTTGTATGGCAGTCTAAAATGAAAAATGGCTGTTGCAAACACCTTGCAACAGCCAAACTATAGAGCAGCAGTTGTTTGTTTTATTAAAACCCAAAACCCGCTGAGAACCCAAAACCGGTGTTCATGTAAGCGGAATCATCGTTTGATATACCTCCGTATTCGGGGTTGATTTTTAACAAGCCCAACTGGGTGTTGAGTTGAAAAAACAAGCCGCCACCAAATTGATAACCCACGAACAGGTTAGCACCCGCATCAAAAGGTCGTACATAAACGGCTTGCGTTGCCTCCAACAGGGTGACGTTGTTCTCGAATTTCACGTCTTGTGTATCGCTGATTCCTCCACCTTCGTATTTGGCTTTGCCGCCAATGCCGTAAGCCAAGTATGGCCCTACACCCAAGAGCAGGTGGCCATTGCCCAGTGCAGGTTTGAATAGAAAATTCAGTGGTAGTTCGAGGTAGGAAATATTTAGGTCGCTGGTGACCGTTTGTTCCCGTATGACGGTCTCTTGTTTGGCTCCTTTTGTGCTAAACAGCAGCCCCGGCTGAAAGTAAAATTGCGGGGCAATAGGGATGTCTGCCTGAACGCCGACATGAAATCGTGTGGCCAAGTTGTTCTCCAAGGCATCGCCCGCATCGTCTTTTCCATTGATGTTCTGGAAGTTAACGCCTGCTCGGATGCCAAACGAAGTTCCTTGGGCACCTGCCATGCTGGCAAGCAGGAAGGCCGATCCAAAGATCAGGCAAATCTTTCTAAAAATTTGAGTAGCCATATTTGATGTTGTTTTGTGTTGAGCGAGATATGGATAAAGGCTGTTTGGAGGGTTCGCAAAGCGGCGCGCTGGCAGCGGCGGCTTACTTGCCGCTGCTTTCCTTCTTAGCCTCTGATTGCATCTTTGCGTTGGCGGCGATCAGAAATTCCACCCGACGGTTCTGCGCTTGTCCGTCAGCCGAGACGTTGTCGTATTTGGGAACCTCCTCCCCATAACCGCGCTTCGTGAGGCGCGAAGAGCGAACACCGCGGCTGCTCAGATAGTCAGCGACGGCATTGGCGCGGCGTTTTGATAGTTTCTTGTTGTAACTGTCCGTGCCTTGGCTGTCGGTGTGGCCTTGGATTTCAATGTTGGTATCTGGATATTCATTCAGCACGGTCACCAGATCGCTCAAGCCAGTCTTTGCATTGGCGGTGAGGTCTGAGCGGTCGAAACCAAAAAGAATTTGATTGTTGAATTCTACTACGATGCCTTCTCCCACGCGTTCCACTATTACACCTGGCACGGTGTTTTTTATTTTTTGCGCTTGCTTGTCCATCTTATTACCGATGATCGCGCCGCCGCCGCCGCCAATTGCGGCACCGATGATAGCGCCCAAAGCGGTGTTACCAGAGGCTTTGCCGATAACAGCACCAGCACCAGCACCAGCG
>JAYSUY010000072.1:0-6556 GCA_043718855.1 Saprospiraceae bacterium
ACATTCTTCTTTGATTGTTTTTCATCCTAAACACCCCGGCAACATTATGTTAGAGCGTTTCAGGAAGGAGGTGGAAAGACCTCTAGTCAAAGTAATTCTTCTTCTCTATTCTTCTTCTCTATTCTGCTTTCACCAAGCGCTTCGTCACTGCCGCACCTTCAGAGCGCAGCGTCACGAAGTACAGACCGGCAGGCAAGTCGGCAACGTTAATGTTGGACGTTGGACTGCGGATTTTGGACTGCTGCCACACCATTCGGCCTTGCGCATCATACAGCGTCAAATCACCGCCTTTTTCGCTCATGCCCTCCACCGTCACCAGCACCTGTATCGTCGCTGGGTTAGGAGCGAGGTTCATGGTGATCGGTTGTGGGTTGCCAGCACTGCTCACAGCCAACTGCTCCCTGCTTACTCATGCGGTCTGAGCCTTCGAAGTATAGGCTCCCGAAGCCATATGCCTCGCACAAACCGGGGGCAAATGAATATGCCTTTTTTGGGTAAGAATGCACCTGACACCCGGACAAACACCCAGACAGAACCAGAAAAAGTGATAAAATATTAAGGAGGGGGCATGGCTTGATGCCAGGCCCCCTCCTTATTTCGCTTACAAGCCAGGTATTTCCCGGTTGCGGAAAGCGTCCACAAACAGTTGGTGATCGGCGCGGACACAGGCCGCGTACTGTACCCCAAAGTCTGTGATGTACTGCACGAAGTCAGCCTCCCGGCCATCTATTGCGCCATTGATAGCCGCTTCGATGGAGTAGTTGATGAGCGTCTGGTCGCTGTCATCGTCAGAGCAGCAGTGAATTTTGGCGATGCACTGGCCCAGCAATTCCACCGTCGCGAGGATGTCGTCGAGGTCGTTGATGTTGCCCCAGTCCAAGTCGGCCACATAGGGCGACACCTCCATGACGTACATCCCCGTCCCATCAAAAGTGGTGTAGCCAAGGAAGGGGTCCGAGGCAGATTGCAGTGCACGCTGCGAAATGGTGGTGCGGTGGCCTTCGTGCTCGAAGTAATCAGCGGCGGCGGCATCGTTCACCTGCATGGCCGGGGCCGCAGGGCGGGCCACTTTCATGGAAATCAGGATGTCGTTTTCGAGTGCCTGAGTATCGCCCTCCAGCAGCACACTGTAAATGGTGAGGCCCGCGCTGCCGATGCCGAGTCCTAACCGCTGAGCGATGTCCTTGATTTCGTAGTTCATAATGGCCCGGCGCTTGCGCTGCGGGATGGTGGTGAGGTACTGCACAAAGGCAGCCTCCACTTTTTTGCGGGTTACGTCGTCCACCGCCAAGATGCTTTTCGTGGCTTTGAAGCGACGATCACCGTCCACAATGTCCGTTTCCATATCAAGCAGCGCCACACGGGTGAGCATCCGGGCGTTGTGCAATACCTGCAAAAGCGGCCCCTCGGTGTTATTGAGCGTGAGGCAAAAATTTTTATCGGCCCCTGCGGCAAAACGCGCCACCTGGCGGGCGTAACTTCTGGCTCCCTGCGACACAATTTCCCGGATATCGGCATCGCTCATGGCTTTTTGGTAGCCGATGAGTGCGAGGCTGGCGCAAAACCGCTTCACATCCCAGGTGAAGGGCGCGACGTAGGACTCGTCGTAATCGTTCACATCAAACACCAGCACGCCTTTGCCATTCATGTAAGTGCCGAAGTTTTGGGCGTGCAGGTCGCCTTGAATCCACACGCGGCTGGTTTGCTCATTCAAAAACGGGTCTTCGTCGCGGGCCATGTCGGCGTAAAAAAGCGGCGCACTGCCCCGGAAGAAAGCAAAAGGCGTTTCGGCCATCTTGCGAAATTTGCCGCGCCACGCGCTGGATTCTTTGGCAATGAGGTCAGCGTAGTTGTCCAAAAACGATTGGACGATGAACTGTTTGCGGTCTTGTGGCGGGGTTTGCCGAACGAGGTTGGAAATGACGGACATAAAAAGGAAGATGATTGAAATGAGGCACGAAGCATCCCCGCGAGTCGCAGTGCGCCAAGTGCATGATGAGTCAAAAAAGTATCGATTGGGAAAAACGCCCCGCAGTCAGGGGCGACTAAGCGAAGACCGCGAGCGCAGTCTTTGCATCAGTGTAAATCGGTTGTGGAGGCAAAGAACCGACACTAAGAAGAAGCATAACAAATCTCTCACCCGGACAAACACCCGGACAAAGCCAGAAAAATGACAAAAACTGCCTGTTCTGCCCAGTGTGAAATTAGTTTTGCCCCGAATCAATGCTCCCCCGCGTATGCACCCTTGCACCAATGCCCGACCCACCGGTTGGGCCACGCTTTTTCTGCTCTCCTGGCTCGCGCTCGCCCGCTGCACCCAGCAGCAGCCAGCAGAGCCAGCCGAAGCCTTCTTCGCCCGCCAAAACGCCGCCCACAATGGCGATTACCTCGCCACCTACCCGCTGCACAACCCCGACTCCTGCATCCTCCGCCTGAAAGCGGAAGTTCCGCCCCAACACCAGCCCTGGGGCTGCCTTTCTATCTGGTACCACCTGCCGCGCACTTCGCCACAGGTCTCATTTCGTCTGCTCGAACTCTACGACCAGCACTACCCGCACGACACGGTGTTTGCCTTCACCCAAATGGTGCGCGGCGAGTTTTTGATCGAAATGCGCCAGCACGACTCCGCCCGCACTGTGCTCGCCGATGCCCGCAACCGCTACCTTCGCCTCCACCGCCCGCTCGATGCCAGCGACGCGGACTACCTGCTGGCGCGCTGCTACTTTCAAGAAAACAACCCCGCTATGGCACTGGAAAGTTACTTCCGGGTGCTGGATTTGCTCAACAGCCACGACACTACGTTTTCGCACCGCCACGCCTACCTGTACTTAGACATGGCGGCGGCCTACGGCCAAAGTAAGGACTTCCAGAAGGAGCTGTTTTGGTTGAAAAAAGCGTGGAACGGCGACACTTCGCAGCTGACCGAGGCTTGGAAGTACCAAGTGCGCATTGCCCTAAAACTGTCGGCCACTTACGCCCAGACTAACCGCTTCGACTCCAGCCTCGTGATGGCGCGATTGTCCGCCGACCTCTTCCGCGCCCACTCCCAAAAGCCGCTGCCCGCCGAGTTGGCCTACCGGCTGGGCTTCGCTCATCTCAAAAAAGGGGATTGCGCTGCCGCGCTGCCGCTGTTTCTCGACGCTTCGCGCCGCAGCGTCAACAGCCCCAACAGTTTTATGAAAAACCAGATCGAGCAGGGCCTCGGCGAGGCATACCTGTGTTTGGATCGGCTCGATTCGGCGGCCATTTTTTTCCAAAAAGCCCTCGCCACGCCCGATACAGGCAACCTTGCGGCGGCCCACCACCGCTTGGCCGAAATCCATGCCCGGCAGGGCGACTTTCAAGCCGCCTACACCTCCGAAAAAGCAAGTCTAATCCTGTTCAAAAGCGCCTTCGCCCTCGAGAAAGCCACCGCACTGTCAGAGTTTGAAGCCCGCTACGGGGCCACCCAGAAAGAGCGCCGCATCGGCGAATTGGAATTTCAGCAAAAAATAGATCAGCAGCGCGGCCTCCTCATTGGGCTGTCGCTGTTGTTCGCACTGGGCTTTGCGCTCTCGCTGTTCTTCCGCCAGCGCAGCCGCCGCCGCATTGTGGAGCAGCAAAACGAACTGCTGGCCCAAGCAAAGGAACTGGCTGAGGCCCGCGCGGTGCTGAAAACACAAGAACTGGAACGCTCGCAAACCGAACTTGACACTACCGCCAAGTTGCTGGCAATCAAAAATCAATTGATTGAAGAATTGGAAATGCGGCTCAGTCATCGCAATCTCGCGCCCTCTGAGGCATCGCCGCCCGACTCGGCAGCCATCAACGGGCTGCACAGCATGAAAATCCTGACCAATGCCGATTGGAACCGCTTCCGCGAGCGGTTTGAGCAGCAAGTGCCGGGCTTCACACCCAGATTAAAGGCCAATTACCCTGACCTGACCGCCGCCGAAACCCGGCTGTGCATGTTGATCAAGTTGAACTTCGACCCCCTCGAAACCTCCCAAGCACTCGGCATCTCGAAAGAGAGCGTGTACCGCAGCCGCCACCGGCTCAGCAAAAAACTGAGCCTGACGGATACGGGGGATTTGGATAAGTTTGTGGAGAGGCTTGAGTAAGATAGAAGCCCGGAGAGGGATCGAACCTCCGTCGCCAGAGTCAAATTCTGACATCTTAGTTCTGCTTTGTCACTTAAAAAAAGTGAGCCTATCATGTCACAGCGAAGTGGAGATATCTACACAAGCCAAGCCTTTTGGGACCTCATCGGGCCTAGGTTGTGTAGATGTCTCCGCTTCGCTGCGACATGACAATCCGTTTTTCTCTAATCTGACAAAGTAGAACTAAATCATCTTGCGAGAACGGCAGGGCTCGAACCTGCAACTTCTGGTTTTGGAGACCAGCACTCTGACCCATTGAGCTACATTCCCGTTAAAAAACTGTGGCGTAACCCGCCACAGTCTGGTTGCGCAGGCGAGAGTCGAACTCGCATCATCCGGCTTATGAGACCGGGGTGTTACCGTTACACTACCGCACAGGGTGTGAGAAAGTGAGGAGTGAGAAAGCGAGGGGTCTGGCCCCTAACTTTCGTCTCTTTCTGGTGGGGACAGCAGGATTCGAACCTGCAACGCTCCCGTCTTCAACGGGACGCTCTACCATTGGAGCTACATCCCCTTTACCCGCCGTAGTCCGCCAAAGGTGGACGAAGGCGGGTCAGCGGCCTAGGCAGGACTCGAACCTGCAACCCTTGGCTTAACAAGCCACCGTTCTACCGTTGAACTACCAAGCCGTTCTAATTCATCACGCTCTTACTCCTCACATTCTGGGGTGGCAATCGGGCCTCGAACCCTGTTCTCCGCGCCCACAACGCGGCATTTTACCTGTTAAACTAAAGCCACCAGAGGCGAAGCCGGGACTCGAACCCGGGTAGGTAGTTTTGCAGACTACCACTTGAACCGCTCAGACACAACGCCTTGTCTATACTGCGGAAGACAGAGGACCCGACCCCCACTCAGCTTGCGCCGAGGCCCGGTTTTCAAGACCGGTCGCCGCTCCAATGCAGCTGCTTTATCTTCCATTTTGCGGCTCAGGCAGGACTCGAACCTGCAACGCTTGGCTTTAGAGCCTATCCGAAAAACCATTGAACTACCAAGCCTTTTTTCCATGTGCGGAGGACAAGGGACTCGAACCCTCACCTCAACTTTCGTCGAGGTCTGCGTTAGCAGTGCAGTGCAGCAAACCGATATCTGCCTATCCTCCCTCTCAGGGGTGAGGGGCGAGCAAGTGAGGGTGAAAAAATCTCACGTCTCGCCTCTCACCTCTCACCTCTCACCTCTTCGTGCGAACAGCTGGACTCGAACCAGCACCTTCAGTTTGGAAGACTGTAACGCTACCGTTACGCCATGCTCGCCATTCAATGCGGGCGGTGAATTCATTTGACTCTCGGGGTCATCAGATTTCACACGCCCGCACCTTCTCGTACCCTGGGTGGGATTCGAACCCACACTGTTTCCGTTCTGAGCGGAACGCCTCCTGCCGGTTGGGCTACCTGGGTTGGTTTTTAGTTATCCGTTGTCCGTTATCAGTTGCCAGCAATCGGGAGTCGAGAGTGGCAACTGATAACTAAGAACTGAGTACTAAATAGCGTAGTCACGTAGGGATTCGAACCCCAATCCTCGGTTTCGTACACCGAAGTCCTTCCAGTTGGACGACGCGACTGTTTTTGTGCAGGAGGTCCGATTCGAACGGACATTTACAGGGTCCCAAACCCTGTGTCTTGCGCGATTAAACGACTCCTACATTTCATACCTCGTGAGCGCAGCAGGTCTCGAACCTGCACAACCCCGGTTAAAAGCCGGGTACTCTTCCGATTGAGTTACACGCCCAAAAATCTCTGCGGTGACGGCGGGGATCGAACCCGCGACTTGAGGATAGACAATCCACTGCTCTACCGCTGAACTACGTCACCGGAACATTGTGTTTAGAAATAAAATACTGAATACGTGACACTTATCCCCCAAAATTGGGAGTGAAGTGCCGCGAGCGTGTTGCGAAAAATCCAGGTTTGAGTGGAAAGAACAACGCTCGCGTCGGTGGCCCATGCGCTTGTTGCGGACGGCGTGGCCAGCGCCAGACCCTTCCGGGCAGAGCAAACCAATCGCTAAAATGTATGGGAAAGGAAAGGTTTGCGGCTGCTCCTCCAACAGCCGCAAGGCGACTGTTAAAGTCGGAAAAGGTCGTCGGTATTGCCCAAACAGTGCTTGGGCATCTTCGAACCGGCAGCATCGAATCGTCCATCACACCAGTACAGACTGCCCGCTGGGCTACTCTGTTTCGGATGGATGTGTTGAATGTCGTGTACCATGACGTGTTGAAGTGGAGAGGAAATGATGTGTTGAATTTGAAGCCTAAACCTCAGGGCGCATTCGGATAGTTCCAGCGGGCTGAAAATTTTCTCTAAATCACTGGCAGATAAAAAAACCATCAGCCCCCTGCGCTTGGTACAGCGGCATCAGAATCAGCCCGTTGCAAGGCGAAAGTATCGGGCCATTTGAGTCATCGGCAAGGTGTTCTTGTT
>JAYSUY010000711.1:0-1407 GCA_043718855.1 Saprospiraceae bacterium
CCGGGGGTGGGGTTGTGAGGCGGCCAATTTCGGGGGAAAAGGTAGGGAGAGTTTTGGTCTGGGAAACCGTCAACTACCCTAATTTTGCCGCATGGAGACACAACTCAACAACCCCCTGCACGGCAAAACCCTGCAAGCCATCTTGGAACATCTGGTGGAGGTGTACCGCTGGGAAGGCTTGGCCTACCACATCGACATCAACTGCTTCAAAAACGAGCCGAGTATGACATCCAGCCTGAGATTTTTGCGCAAAACGCCTTGGGCAAGGCAGCAGGTGGAGGAGTTGTACCTGCGCTCGCTGCGACCATAATGCCGTACATGACAGCAATGGGACACGGATCAAACGGATGGGGCAGATAAAAAACAGATTTGCAGAGAAATCCGTCCTAATCCGTTCCATCCGTTTGATCTGTGTCCCATTGTTGCCGTGTGCGTAGTTTCAGGCACTCATCAAAACCGAAACACCACATACCCCTTCGCAAAAAACGGGGTACCCGGCGTGAAATGAATTTCCGACACCGATTCAGCCTCGTTGCGCAGCCGCGATTCGGTCTCAAATTGCGCCTCCTTCCAATTTTCGTTCGTCAGGTTTTGGGCCGAAATGCCGATTTCCACATTGCCTTTTTTCCAGCCGGCTACCGCATCCAGCAGCAAATAGCCCTTGGCAATCAGGCTGTTGTCCTCGTTGGCAGCGCGGTCGCCGAGGCAGCGGAATCGCAGGATGCCGAACAAGCCTTGACCTTTGTCCCAGCCCAAACCGCCAGTGGCCGTCAGTTTTGGGGCCAGCGGGATGTAACTTTCGGATTGTGGTACCTCGTCTTCGTTGCCGCGAGCGTAGGCGTAAGTTGCGTCCAAATCAGCAAACAAGTGGCGGAACAGTTGGACGCGGGCCGAAGCATCCACCCCGAAGCGGCGGGTTTTGCCGCCCGGCTCCACGATGCCAGCATCACCGACGTACACGAACTCCTGCTCCAGATCGAGCCACCAGCCCGCCACGTTAAACAGCAGGGCTGGGCTGGGCTTGAAAATCGCACCCAAGTCCGCACCCAGCGCTTTGGGCAAAGTCTGGCGGCCATTTTGTGGCACCACAACGCGGGCATCGTTGGAGTGGAAGCCGTAGCCCGTGTTCAGGTAGAGTCGCAGCGCGGGGCTGGCATTGAAATTCAGGTTGAGTTTGGGACTGACGACACTTGAAGTCACCTGCCGAGGCTGGTAAGCCGCCGTGAGGCGGTCTTCGTAGGCAAACTGGAACAGGTCAAAACGGGCTGCCGCGTTGAGGGTCAGGCGCTTGGTCAGGTACCAGGTTTCGGAGAGATAGGCCCCCGCGTTGGTCTCGTCCACATCACCCAATGCGAGCGGGCGGATGGTCGTGGTGCGGTTGGCTGTGCCAGAAAGTTCGTTGTCGTT
>JAYSUY010000712.1:0-3819 GCA_043718855.1 Saprospiraceae bacterium
TGGCATTCACTTATATTTCAAGCCACGACTTACAAGAGCCGCTGAGAAAAATTCAAACATTCGCTTCGATAATCCTCGAAAATGACTATGATAAACTATCCGAAAACGGCAAGAATAATTTCCAACGGATGCAATTGGCCGCAGGAAGGATGCAACAACTGATCGATGATTTGCTTGCCTTTTCGCGCATCAGCACCACTGACCTCACGTTTGAAAAAACCGACCTCGCCACGATTGTGGAAGAAGTAAAAACAGAACTAAAAGATACCATTCAAGAAAAACACGCAGCCATCGAAGCGGCCGAACTTTCCCCAGCCAATATCATTGCTTTTCAATTTCGCCAATTGATGTACAACCTCATCAGCAATGCCCTTAAATTTTCAAATCCAGACATTCCATCGCGCATCATCGTCACCAGCAGGATTGTAAAAGGCCGTCAATTGAACCACCAAAAACTTTCGCCCGAAAAAAACTATAGCCACATCACTATAAAAGACAACGGCATCGGCTTTGAACCGCATTTCAGTGAGCGTATTTTTGAAGTTTTCCAAAAATTGCACGGCAAAGAAATTTACGCCGGCACAGGCATTGGGCTTGCTATCGTAAAAAAAATAGTGGAAAACCACAACGGCATCATCACGGCAACCAGCGAATTGAACCACGGTGCGCAGTTTGACATCTATATCCCTGCCTGATTGACTCGTTAAACTGTTACATGAAGCGGATGTAAGCCTTTCACGGTTTTATTTGCCTCACTGATTAAACGTTATGGTGAAAAAATATGTACTTTCAAGAGGGTTGGATGATCTGTTCACAGGCATTTACAGCGCCTATAAGTTCGTGGGCCGTTTTTTCAGGCAAGCTGTTCAGCCTCCGTTCGAGTTCCGCGAAATCGTCCGGCAATGCTATGAGGTCGGATACAAATCCCTGCCACTGATCACGCTCACCGGTTTTGTGACCGGAATGGTCTTTACCAAACAATCGCGTCCTTCTCTGGCGGTCTTTGGTGCTACTTCGTGGTTGCCTTCTCTGATCGCCATTGCCCTCGTGAGGGCCTTGGCACCATTGGTGACCGCTTTGATCTGTGCCGGCAAGGTGGGCTCCAACATAGGCGCCGAACTGGGCTCGATGAAAGTAACCGAGCAGATCGATGCGATGGAGGTTTCTGCCACCGACCCGTTCAAGTTTCTGGTGGTGACCCGCGTCACGGCCACCACCTTGATGATCCCCATACTGGCCATGTACTGCGGCTTTGTGGGCATGATGGGGGCTTTTTTGAACATTTATCAGAATGAAAAGACCAACTTTTCGGCCTTCATCGCCGAAGCGTTCGGGCAGATCAGTTTCCTCGACGTGGGAGCATCCTTGACAAAAGCCATCGTTTTCGGATTTACCATCGGCATCGTCGGATCTTACAAAGGCTATCATGCCGCAAAAGGAACGCAAGGCGTGGGCCAGGCGGCCAACGCTGCTGTCGTGCTTTCCATGTTCCTCATATTTGTCGAGGAGTTGGTGATCGTGCAGATGTCCAGTTGGATCAGGAACTACTAAGGAACGTGTAAATAATAACTCATCACTTTGGGGTAGGTTCTTTTTGCCTCAGACAACTATCTTTTTGTGCGAATAGTGGGGCTATTTAAACAAAAAGATGGGCAGTATGAGGTGAAAAGAAGCAGCCAAAAGTGATGAGTTATTGTTCACACGTTCCTAAACACTATGGAAAACAAAGAGTACAAAATAGACAAAGAGCAACGGGTCATCGCCATCAGCGGACTGTACAAATCGTTCGGCGATCTGGAGGTGTTGCGCGGCGTTGATCTGGAGGTTTTTAAAGGGGAAAACGTCGTTGTCCTCGGGCGCTCTGGCAGCGGGAAATCTGTTTTGATAAAAATCATTTCAGGCTTGTTGCTCCCGGATAGTGGTCGCGTCAACGTGCTGGGGCAAGAAGTGGAGAAATTGAGCGACACAGCCCTGCGCGAACTGCGCATGAAAATCGGGTTCTCCTTTCAGAGCAGTGCCTTGTACGACAGTATGAGTGTGCGCGAAAACTTGGAGTTCCCCCTCATCCGAACCAGGAGAAACCTCCCTAAAAAAGAAATTGACCAGGCGGTGGAAGAAACCCTTGATGCAGTAGGGCTGCTGGACAAAATTGACCAGATGCCCGCAGACCTGTCGGGCGGTCAGCGGAAGAGGATCGGCATTGCCCGCACCCTGATGCTGAAACCCGAAATCATGCTGTACGACGAGCCGACCGCCGGTCTCGACCCGACCACCAGCATTGAGATCAACAACCTGATCAATGTGGTGCAGGAGCGCTACCATGCGAGCGCCATCATCATTACCCACGACCTGAGCTGCGCAAAAGCCACCGGCGACCGCGTGGTGATGCTCTTGGAGGGCAGATTCACCCGGCAGGGCACCTTCGAGGAGGTGTTCGACACCGATGACGAGCAAGCCAAAAGTTTTTACAATTACAATTTCACCCAGTAGTGATACAAATCGGTTGAACGTGGCGGGTTGCTTGTTATCAACCTCATCAACCCTCATCAACCACTATCAACCCTCATCAACCACTATCAACACTCATCAACCACTATCATTCAACAACCATGAAGTCTGAACCCAATAAGCGCGCAATCATCGTAGGCCTTTTCATTTTCTTGGGCTTAGTTTTCCTTTTGGCGTGTGTGCTCGCTATCGGCAACCTGCACAGCACCTTCGTCAAAAAAATTCACCTCACCGCTGTCTTTGATGATGTCAACGGATTGCAGACCGGCAACAATGTCTGGTTTTCGGGCGTAAAAATCGGCACGGTGAACAAGATGAGTTTTTACGGTGACTCAGAGGTCAAGGTGGTCGTCAAGATCGACGAGAAATCGCAGCCCTACATCCGCAAAGATGCGTTGGTGAAGATCAGCACCGACGGCCTCATCGGCAACAAGATCATCGTGATCTACGGCGGCACCGCATTGTCGCAGCCGGTGGAGGACGGCGACACGCTGGGCATTGAAAAAATGGTGTCGACGGAAGAAATGATGAGCACTTTGCAAGAGAACAATAGAAATCTCTTGGCGATCACCACCGATTTCAAGATCATCAGCAAAAAAATAGCGGACGGGGAAGGCACCTTCGGGAAGCTGCTGAAAGACGAATCCCTCTACAACAGCCTTGATCTCACGCTCGCTTCGCTACAGCGGTCATCGGCCCACGCCGAAAAACTGACCGCCGCCATATCCGATTACGGCCAAAAACTCAACCGGAAAGGCTCCTTAGCCAATGATTTGGTGACCGATACCCTCGTGTTCGCAAACGTGCTGGCCTCTGTACAGAACTTGGAAAAACTCACCAAGACAACTGCCGAAGCCACTTCGCATTTGAAAACCGCCAGCAGCAATGTCAGCAAAGCCACCGCCAACCTCGACAACAAAAACACGCCCATCGGTATGTTGCTCTACGACGAAGCCTCTGCTGCGCACATTAAAGCGACCCTCCGCAACTTGGAAGGCGGCTCCCAGAAATTGGACGAGGACTTGCGGGCCGTGCAGGACAACTTCTTGCTGCGCCGCTATTTCAAGAAAAAGAAGAAAGCGGAGGAAGCGGGTGGCGGCAATAAATAGACTTGTTGCGGTGGGAGCGTTCGAGCATAAAAATGAGGCATTTTTTGCCCGATTGAGGCTCATTTTTAAGTTCGGAGTGGAACTACGGACGAAAAAATAGCCGAAAAGCGGGTAAAAAAGGGCCATTTTTTGCCGGACAGTCTCCTACCGCAACAAGTCTAATAACGAACGGTTGTCTCCAGTGCCAAGCAGACAATCAAAC
>JAYSUY010000713.1:0-10951 GCA_043718855.1 Saprospiraceae bacterium
TCAACAATGAAAACCACGCACTGCTCAGCATCGTGGAGCGCATCCGGCTGGAAGACCTCAGTGAAATGTACCGCCGGAAAGCCGCGACGCATACCGCGCTGCCCGCCTACCACGCCTACACTTGCGACCGGGTGGAACAAAACGAGGCGTTCCAGATGGCTTGGTACACCCAGCCGCCAGAGAAAACCCGCTTTTTCTACATGCTCGGCGATGCCGACCAGAGCCACAACAGCCTGTTCCAGCGCTTGGGCTACGAACTCGGTGGCCACCTGCTCGGCTGGGAGCAGGGCAATTTCGACCCCGGCACACAGATTCGCTTTTTCGGCCTCAAGCCGCAGGTGAGCGCCAACCCGGTGCTGTACCAGATCAACGTGGTGCGCGAACTAATCTCCAAATTCATCCCGCAGGTGAGCGCCATGCAGCCGCTGCAGCAGCGCAAACTGGCGGAAGTGTTGACCAGCAACCACTTACAAGGGCTTGGGCCAAACGATTTCGTGTTCGTCCTGCTCAGCATCGACGACTATAACTGGAACGAACACGCCACGCCAGCGGTGGTCAAAAGTTTGGTGGAAGGTTTTTGCAACTGCCCGATGCCCGATGCCGCGCCCAATTTTTTCTTCTTTTTTGGCATCGAGCACCGTAAGGAAAACCAGACCGTGCGGCAGCAAGCGCAACGCGCCATCGATAACCGGGTGAAGGGCGATGCCCTGCCGGAGTTGGCTCCCGTGTCTGCCGACTTTCTGGCGGAATGGTTTAGCCGCTACCGGGTGCTGATCCCTACGGGAAAAACGCCCGACGAGACGGCGAAAATGGTATTCGGCGATACGGCTTCGATGGATATGCTCGACATCGAAACGCGGCTGCAGCAAATCATTGAAGACCACAACAAAGGCTTGGTCATCAGGGCAAAGTGAACACGTTTACTAAACTTAAAAAGTTTAGTAAACGTAGGCCAGACGAGAACGGCATCACCAAATCACCACATCAACGAATCCACAGTATCATGACAGAATCCACCGAACAATCCCGCCTCACCGCCGAACGCTACATCCTGCCGCCCGGCCTCCAGTACGCCATCGAAGGCGCTATGGCGCTCGGCCAGCCGCTGCTGCTCACCGGCGAGCCGGGCACGGGCAAAACCACCCTCGCCGACTGGGCGGTGCATTACCTGTACGAGAAATCGGGCGGCCAATTTCACCACGCGCCGCTGCGCTTCAACACCAAAACCACCTCGAAGGCCACCGACCTGTTTTACACCTACGACGCGCTGTCGCACTTCCAAGCCGCCAACTTGCGCGGCAGCGGGGTGGCGAATCCAGCGGGCTTCATCGAGTTGCAGGCCTTCGGCAAAGCCATCGCCATGAGCAACCCGAAGACCGAGTACGCCGAGAAATGTCGGGTGGATCTGCCCGACCGCCCCCTGAGCAGCGTGGTGCTGATCGATGAGGTGGACAAGGCGCCCCGCGACTTCACCAACGACATCTTGGACGAGATCGAAAACTACCGCTTCGCCATCCGCGAGCAGGACAACTACACGCTGGAGCGCGGCCCGAACGCCCAGATTTTGGTGATTATGACCTCCAATTCGGAGAAAAACCTGCCGGATGCCTTCCTGCGCCGTTGCGCTTTTTTCCACATCAAATTTCCCGAAGGCGACCAACTGCGGGCCATCGTGCAGAAGCACATCGGGTTCATCGCGCCCGAAACGGAGACGGCCTACCAGGAACTCTTCCAGTTTTTTGCCGAAGCCCGCAAAAACGTGACCCAGAAAAAACCGGCCACCGCCGAACTCATCGGCTGGCTCCGGCTGCTGGGGCTGAACGGCTATTTCACCGAAAAAAGCGAAGGCCGCAAGAAAGAACTGCTGATGCACAACTTGGCTTTTTTGGTGAAGACGCAGGAGGACTTGGAGGTGATGCGGAAGTTGCTGTGAACCCCGTCCTCCTCGCACAGGACAACAATAGGACACGGATGAAACGGATTAGACGGATTGGAACGGATTTTCTGCCCCCCGTTCAAAACCCAAAAATCCGTTTTAATTCGTCAAATCTGTCAAATCCGTGTCCCATTGTCATCTCGGTGTACGCACTGCTAAATGTCACAAAAAATGCCCACACCCACCGAACACTTCCCGCTCCCGCTCGACCTGCTCATCGGCAGGCTCGAAGCCGCTGGTTTCCGTGTGGACACCTCACGGCGGCTGCGGGTGTTGCGGGTGTTCGACGACTTGGGCAACCCCTTCGTGGGCGGGCATTTTGAGGAGTTGAAATACCTGCTCAGCCCGCTCGTGTCGCGCAGCCCGCAGGAGCAGGAGCGGTTTTACGAGGTGTTCGATGCGTTTTGGCGGGAGTGCGAGGAGGAGGCGCAGCGGGTGGAGACGGCGGGGGATTTTGCCGAAGGCGAGAAAGTGGTGGACGAGGTGCGGGTTTTGGCGAAGCCGAAAAAATGGCGGTGGTGGTGGGTTTCCCTTGGCTTAGCCTACGCAGCAGTCTATTTTTTTTTATTTTTTAGTGGCTTAACTCCTAAATATTTAAGTTTTCCCTCCTATACCACCGAGGGCGATACCCTATGGGCTTCAGGTGCAACAGTGAAGATTAGGGAGTGCTTGATACTTGGAATGAGCGTACCAGATGTTCACTCAACGGTTCATTGGGAGGTCAGGGACTCCACCATGCGAACAATCTTGCACCGAGACACGGGCGACTTGGTTTGGCAGGTCACTGAAAAACATGGGCAAGACATGTGGGTTTTCGTAGAAATACACACCTCTACATGGCTCCGAGATTTTGTGGAACCAGGCCAGTTCAATGTAAAAATAATCTGCTCCAACCCACCCAAAGTCTCAGACATCACGCCTTCCTCAGAGCCACCCTACCTACCTGACACGGAATACGAATTTTCCATCGAAACCGAGCCGGGCTGCCGCGTGGTGTGGGTGTGGGAGGAAATAAATGGTGGTTCATCTAGCGACACCCTCACGGTGGACGCAACAGGACGCAGCATCTTCAGGTTAAAAACAGAGACCGCCAGCAAGGGCATTGCCCTCGTCGCCACTGTCCACCGTCCCGAAAAAATGGGCTACTGCTACACCGAGCGTTCTTTTGATATCTACCTTGACGACGATAAGCCTATCCTCCCCATCCTCCCCCTCACTCCATTCCAACGCGCCGAAGGTTTCAGCGTGTTCACCATCAGTCGCTTAGGCTGGCTGCTCATCGCGCTGCCCCTGCTGTTCGCTGGGTGGTTTTTCTATCGCTGGCGCAAAAAACGCAACACCCCCGCGCCCCAAAAAACGCCCGAAGAACTCGCCGACCAGTACCCGGTGCTGGATGCAGGGCCGTACTTCATCCCCTACCGCTCGCAGGAGCACAGCATCACGGTGCCGCGTGAGTTTTTCCGCATCGCGGAGCTGCTGCGCCGCCGCGAGGAGGGGCAACGCCGCTACTTCGACGGGCCGGCCACCGTGCGGGCTACGGTCGCCAGCGGCGGCTTCCCGGCTTGGCGCGAGCGGGCGGTGACGCGCCCAGCGGAGTACCTATTTCTGGTGGAGCGGCCCGACGAGCGCGACCAGCAGGGCAAACTGTTCACCCGCCTCTGCGACTTTTTGAAACGCCGTGACGTACCGCTTGTGACGTTTTTCCACGACGGCTCGTTCGGCCATTTCTGGAACAGCGAATATGCCAACGGCTTGCCGCCCAACGAGTTGCGCCGCCGCTACCCGCACCACCGTCTGGTGCTGCTCGGCGCGGCGCACGGCTTAGTGAATCCCTACGCCACCCGGCAGCCGGAGTTGCTGCGCGGCCCGCTCGACTGGCTGACGCACTGGCAACGCCGCCTGCTGATCACGCCGGAGCCGGTGGCCGCTTGGTCATTTCAGGAAGCCCTGCTGCACCGCCACTTTTTGGTGTTTCCCGCTGATACGGAGGGCATTCTGAGCGGCATTGACCTGCTTGACCGCACGGAGGAGTACCACGCTGGGCGTTTTGAAGGCTGGCAGGAAGGCCGCGCTCCGCGCCACAGCCCCGAAACGCACCGCTACCGCACCTGGAAAACCGCCGCCGACCACGCCGACTACCTGCGCCACGACCCGGACTGTTTCCGCTGGCTCTGCGCCCTCGCGGTGTGCGCCCAGCCCGATTGGTCGCTCACGCTCGCCATCGGTCGCGCCATCGGTGTGGAGGTGACGCACGACCGGCTGCTGCTGCTCACCCGCATCCCCTGGCTGAGCCAGAACCTGCCCAACGACGGCCTCCGCCTCGACCTGCTGCGCCAACTTTCGCCCGCCGACGAGCAGGCTGCCCGCGCTGCGGTGGCCCACGAACTGGAAGCGGTGCGCAGCGTCACGGCCAATAGTTTTGCCGAAACGGAGCGCACGGCCAACGCCGCCGTCCAAAATTTTGCCCTCGACCCGCGCGACGAAGCGCACAAGCAGGCCATCCGCGAACTGCGCACGCTGGGCTTGCTTTCCGGCAGCCAAGAGGCTGAATTAGATTTTATCGTGCAGGAAAAAGCGGACAAAGCGGGGTTGCCCAATTCGGCTGGGGCGGGGATTGAGGGCTGGTTGGATGTGCCTGCGCCCAAGCAATTCTTGACTTGGGACATGACTCTGGGGCTGCTCGCGCTCGCGCTGTCCGTTGTGCTGTTTCTCGCACTCTCCCTTCGGATAAAACCGTTTCCTGCACCCTTCGAGGGGCTGACGAACGATGTGGTGCAGAGCAGCGAGGTGATGCAGTTGAACGAGCGGGCGATTGGGATTGCGGAGCG
The DNA here is from genome assembly GCA_043718855.1 of Saprospiraceae bacterium. Classification (GTDB taxonomy): domain Bacteria; phylum Bacteroidota; class Bacteroidia; order Chitinophagales; family Saprospiraceae; genus M3007. Next base: position 4,765 of record JAYSUY010000713.1, read on the forward strand.
GGTGCTGGCGGTGGAAGATTACCAGCAGTGGCTGAGTTTGCAAGGCGAGGTTCGGGAGGCGGATTCGCTGTTTCGGTTGGTGGCGAACGCAGGGATGATTTCTGTGAGCGGCGGCTTGACCAAATTGGCTCAGCGGAAAAATAATCTGGGCATCAATCTGCCTATTTTTCGCTACAACGTCAATGCTAAAAACTTCAATTTTTACCAGACCGAGGGCCTTCCGGCTGATGTGCTGCGGACACCGCTAGGTGGTTTTGAATGGGCTGCCAACGAAGCGGAAGAAACATCAGACGCTGGATTGGACGCGCTAATAAGTTTCAAAAGAAAGTTTGTGCTGGATGCCCGGCATGGACAGGGGCTTTGCTATTACTGCCTCAGCAAGTATTCCCTCACACAAATGGCTACTGATTTTGTCAAACCGCCAAACGACACATCACCTGCTCCTGCCGCGCAAGTTGCTCTCCTCGATTCTGCCCGCCTCGTTTACGAAAGCATCTATCGCAACTCGCTTTACCCCAACTACTTCGACAGCATCCAGCCCACCATGCCCGTGAACTTGGAGACGCTGCTGGAAGCGGAAAAAGTGACAGAAAAAGGTGACCTCGCAGACACCGACGAAACCCTGCGGCAGAAAATCGTGGGGCATTGGCTTTATGAGGAAGTAGGAATTGTAAAAGTCATCAACATTTTCAGAAAAGACGGCACGTTTGCCATGCAGAGATACGACTTGGAAAACAATAAATTTGAACAAGTAAGTCTGTCAAAGTGGTCGGTGGAAAACAAGACCTTACGATTGTTTCTGGACGGCGATAGCCAAACGGCCCAAATCATCTATTTAGATGACAAGAGGTTGACAATGTTACGTGGAAGTACCTATCGCAGAATCCAACCCACCGACCGCGACCGCGACGGGGTGCTGGATGTGGTGGACAACTGCCCGGACGAGAAAGGCGCGGCGGGAAATGCGGGCTGCCCGGAGGAAACCAAAGGCCCTAAAGTGGTGGTATCAGCCGTACACGCCGTGACCAAAGCCCCGCTCTACGGAGTGACTTATCGACTTATCGGAGAGGACGGGAAAGATTTGCAAAAGATATCTACCGGATTGGGGGAACGTAGCGTAAGTTTTAGGGTAGATGGATTTATATACTTGATTGTTGCCAGTAAAGATGGTTTTGAACCGGATTCTGTTTCAGGCTTGAACAAGGCGGAGGATCCCAACTCAACTTTCACCGAAACCATTTCCTTACGCCCAAAAACTATTTCGGAGGAGAGTTATCCCCCCATTACCCTCTACTTTGACAACGACCAGCCCGACCCCAACACCAACAGCACAAGCACCCGACAAGCCTACCAGCCCCTGTACGTCTCCTACTACCGCCGAAAGGACGAGTACATCAAACAGTACACGGCTGGCCTCAGCAAAGAGGCGGTTGTTGGTGCTGGCGGCGCGTTGGAAAATTTCTTTGAGTACGATGTGAAGGGCGGCTGGAACAGGTTGTTCCAGTTGACAGAGGAACTCTACACCAAACTGGAACGTGGCGACAGAATCGGACTAACGCTCAGAGGCTACACCGCATCCGGAGCAGCCAATGCCTACAACCAAAACTTGGCGAAACGGCGCATCAGCAGCGTAGTCAACCATTTTTTAAGTTTCGATGGCGGGATGTACAAGCAATTCGTGGACAACGGCCAGTTGACCTTCACGCAGGAGGTGAAGGAGGATAGCCAAGCACCCAAAACAGGGAGAGGCTCCCTGTTTAGCCCCGAAGCGGCTCGCCAGAGGCGGGTGGAGGTCATCGTGGTGGAAATCAAGGGCAAGAGCAAGAACTGAATTTCCCCAAGCCACTCACAAGAAACGCGGCAGCCGAAATTTTGAGATGGCTGCCACTTCCCGATACCTTTGTCCAAAACAACAATTCTTATGCACAACCTCAACCGCATCACTTTTGATCCCCGCGTGATGGGCGGGAAGCCCTGCATCCGGGGTATGCGCGTCACCGTCGGCATGATCGTCGAACTGGTCGCTGCCGGGTACTCTACCGAGCGTATTCTGCAAGCGTACCCGTACTTGGAAGCAGAAGACATCCGGGAGGCTCTGCTGTACGCTGCTTGGCGTGTGCAGGAATTGGACATTCCCCTCCGCCAACCTGCTCTGGCAGCATGAAAATCTTGTTGGACATGAACGCCTCCCCAGAATGGGTCGAGCCGTTTAAAAAAGCAGGATTCACCTGCTTGCATTGGAGAGATAACGGCGATCCCAAAGCCGACGACGAGGTCATTTTTCAATGGGCTGCGCAAAACGACTTTGTGATTTACACCCACGACCTCGACTTTGGGGCCATTCTCGCCGCTACAAATGCCCGCTTCCCAAGCGTCATCCAAATCCGCACCCAAAACCTATTGCCTGACGATCTACTCTCGGTCGCCCGAATCACAGGATACCTCCTCGAATTTTCTGAAGCCCTGAACAACGGAGCATTGGTCACGATTGACGAGGCCAGTGCGCGGGTCAGGGTCTTGCCGATTCGGCCTTCATTGGTCTGATGTGCCGCTCTAAACCTCGAAGGTTTGGCGAACAATCAACAGGGGCAGCCGGGATTCACCCGGCTGCCCCTGTTGCAGTTATTGAAGGTTCGACTCCAAGTCGAACCTCCAATCATCCGCCCTCACTGCATTTTCTCCGCCGCTTCCCGCACCGCCTTGTAAAACTCCGCATACTTCGCCTCGTCAGGGTCGATGAACCAGAACCGAGCCTCATCGCAAGTCACCTTGATTTTGATGAATATCATGCCCTGATCGCGGCAATCTGGGCAGCCGACAGAACCGTTGGCCTCGTCAAGCAGGGCCAGTGGAAACTGCTCAAGCAGTTCTTTGGCGATGGCGATTTTTTCTGCCGACAGGCTGGTGGTCTGAAACGGCACCACATCCTTGTAGAGGAAGTATTCCAGCCCGTCGTCGGCGAAGAGTTGCTGGCCCTGCAACTGGAAGATTTTAGCGCAATCGCCAATACACTCGCCGTAGGCGGTGCCGAAGATGAAGTATTCAAAATCTTTGGTCGGCTGCTGGCAGCCTATGGTTTCTGATTCTTTTTTGCAGCCAAAGCCCAGCAAGGCGGCTGCGGCTGAGATGATGATGAGCGTCTTTCTCATGGTAATAAATTTTTGTTTGCCCGTATGACGAAGGCCGCTCACGGTGCCGTTGGGGAGGCTCTCCTTCAAAAATTCACCAATGTTGCACTTGGCTTTTGTGACAGCGGAAGAGTGACGGCCAGCGGGGGGGGCGACTTGCCCAACAAAATGCTCCCGCCAACCTCCCTTCTTTTCGCTCAAAAACCTCCCTCACCCCTTCCCCTTCTTCTTAAACGGGTCCCACTTGTTCAACTTGTCCTTCACCTCCTCCACTTTTTTGCCGCCGTCCTTGCCCAGCGCTTCCTCCACTTTTTTGCCCGCTTCGGTGCCGGCGGCTTTGGTCACTTCCTCTTTGGCCTTATCTGCCGCCTGCTTGGTGGCTTCGTCAACTTTCTGATTCACAACGGTTTTAGCACTGTCGAGAGCCTTCTGTCCGGCCGCTTCGGCTTTGGCCTTGGTCTCCTCGTATTTCTTCGTGGCCACCCGCGTGATCGAGTCTTTGGCCTGCTCGAAGGTGGCTTTCACCGTAGCGGTGGCCTCCTCCTTGATGCTGCTCTGCCCATCAGAACCCAGCACCTTCATCGCCACTTTGGGATTAAACAGCGAGCCAGTGAGGTCGAAGCGCGTGTTGATGTACTCGCCCTGCGCGATGTTCACGCCAAGTTTGCCGGCTTCGGAGGAGAGGAGTTTGAGGCCGCTGTTGGCAGCCGCCCCTACCCCACTCTTTTCGAGGGCTTTGCGCGGTATTTTGGTGGTTATTTGGTAAGCCATTTCCTGCGTGAGGCCGTGGGAGCCGCCAATTTGCATGGCGATGTCCTTCACCTGCACATTGAACGGCTTGATGGTGACTACGCCGTTTTTGATCTCAAACCAATTCTTCGTGTTGCCCAGTTCGAGGCGTTTCAGGTAGTCAAGGTTCAGTTTTTCACCGATAGCGTTCATCGGTTTGAAGTTGTTGAACACCGCTGCAAGCGTCTCCAAAAAACCAGCCGCTGAGAGGGTAGCGAGGTCGGGCATCATGTCTTTGCCCAGCACCCCGCTGAGCGAGAGCGTCGTGTTGAATTTACCGTCCATCAGTTGCATCACGGGGGCCAGCGTTTTCACCGTCGTGAAGGTTTGGAAGGCATTTCGGAAGCCCATGTCTTGCAGGGCCATGTCCATGTTGAAGGTCGGTTTCGCCAAATCTTGGGTGTTGTACTCGCCGTTCAGCCCGATGAGGCCGCCGATGATGTTGGCCGTGCAGTCCTTCAGTTTGGCTGCCCGGTCGCGCACAACGATCTGACCTACAAGGTTTTCGAGGTCGTAGGTCGTGTATTTTACTTTGGCAAAATTGGCGTTCAGCGTCATGTCCATGTTTTCCGGCACGGGGATGATTTCGGCGGCAGCCGGAGCAGCGGCAGCAGTGCTGGAGGTCGTAGCAGGGGCCTCTTCCATGAACGGGTTGAGGTCGAAGTACGTCGAGTTCAGGTTCACCGTGCCGGCCACCGTCTGGTTGTCAAACAAGTAATTCCAGGCGTTCAGGATTTGGCCGTTGCCGCGCAGGTCGCTGGCCCCCATTTTCAACCCGAAGTCCGACACGCTCATCTTGTTGGGGGTGAAGTGGCCCTTCATTGTCATGTCCGAGATGTCGTAGGTGTCGTATTTCAACTTGCCGATGCGACCGTCCATCGTGAAGTCCCAGCGGTCAAAAACTGTTGATGAGGTTGATGAGGTTGATGAGGTTGATGGAATGTCGCTGGGGACGGGGCCAGCATCGGCAGACGTTGGTTCCATCCACTCGTTTGCGTCGAAGTAGCCGGACGAGAAGTTGAGGTTTCCGGTCATGGTTTTGGTCGTGCTGAAATAGGCCAGCAGGTTGTCAATGCTGCCCGAAGCGCGGAGGTCGCTCTTGCCGAGTTTTGCGTCAAAATCCTGAATGACAAGACGTTGCGGCGTGAGGTTCGTGGTGAGTTGTTTGATCTGCACCGTAGGAGTGCCAGCCGCGCGGTAGGTGATGCCGCTCATGGCGAAGTCGCCCGCCATGTTCACTTGGTCGTACTGCGCCTTGTCCACCTGGCTCATGGCGGCCTTGATGGTCATGTTGGCTTTGATGATGCCCGCCAGTTCCTGCACGCCCTCCATCGGGAAAGCCTTGCTGAGTTCGCCGAGATTGAGCGTACCGTTCAGACGGGTGTCCACGGTCGGGTCGGACTCTGGCGTTTTGAGGTAAAAATACCCTTCGAGCGGGTTAGAGCCGATGCGCAGGCTGAATTTGGGGATGGCCACCGTCATGTCGTTGAGCCGTTGCGTGGGGCTGTTGATGCTCGCATCCACGTTGATGCCGCTCACGCCAAGCGGTAGGCTGGGGTACTTGAAATCGGCGTTGCCCACCTTGAAATCCAACTTGAAAGCCGGGTAGGTCGTCTCGTTGTACTTGCCCTTGGCGAGTCCCGCGAACTGCACCGTACCGTTGGCCTGCACGTCGCCAAAATCCTTGGTGTACGCACCCGGTACGATGGAGAGCAGCGACTTGAAGGTGTTGGCCGGAGTGCCAAATTTTAAGTCCATCAGGATGTCCTCGGTGCCTTCCGGCATCTGCACCCAACCGTCGAGCATGAGTTGCAAAGCGTTCACTGTCAAATTATTGTCCTTGAATGTGAAGCGCATATTTTTCATGTCGGCCCCCAAAGTCGCGTTCCAATCGGCATGGGCGTTGATCAAATACTGCATACCGCCGTAGTTCACGGAGAGTTTTTCGATGGCCGTTTTCATCACCAAATCATAGAGATCGGAAGTGAATTCGCCGCTGCCGCTGTGGGTCAGCCCTTGCAGTTCGGCCTTCATGTCGAGGCCCCGGTCGTCGTAGAGGATGGTGCCGTCCTCAATGGCGTAGTGCTCGAGTTTGATGGGGCTGCTCGCAGCGGCGGGTTCAGGTTCGGGCTGGGTGATGTCGTAGTTCGCCTGGCCGTTGCTCAGGGCGTACACCCGGATGTCGGGTTTCTGGAAATACAAACCCTTGATAATCACCTCGCTGCCAAAAATGGCCGACCAGAGGTCCACCGCCACGTCGAGCCGCTCGC
>JAYSUY010000714.1:0-1403 GCA_043718855.1 Saprospiraceae bacterium
CACGTCATCGAAGGCCCGCTCATGGACGGCATGAACGTTGTGGGCGACCTGTTTGGCTCGGGCAAAATGTTCCTCCCGCAGGTGGTGAAATCGGCCCGCGTGATGAAGAAGGCGGTGGCTTACTTGCAGCCATTTATCGAGGCCGAAAAAGGCGGCACGATCACGGCCAAAGGCAAAATCCTGATGGCAACCGTGAAGGGCGACGTACACGATATCGGCAAAAACATCGTCGGTGTGGTGCTCGGCTGCAACAACTACGACATCGTGGACTTGGGCGTAATGGTGCCCGCCGACAAGATTTTGAAAGCGGCTGTGGAACACAACGTGGACGTGATCGGCCTCAGCGGCCTCATCACGCCCTCGCTCGATGAGATGGTACATGTCGCCAAAGAGATGCAGCGGCTGGGGATGAAAATCCCGCTCCTCATCGGCGGCGCGACGACTTCCAAAACCCACACGGCAGTCAAAATCGAGCCGCAATACTCGAATGGCCCGGTTGTCCATGTGCTGGATGCGAGTCGTTCGGTGGCGGTGGTGAGTTCACTTTTGACCAAGAATACTGCTGATAACGAGGCTTTTGTAGAAAAAACAAAGGCCGAGTACGAGCGGGTGCGGGTGCAGCGGGCAGCCAGCCAGCACACCAAGCAGTACCTCTCGCTGGAGCAGGCACGAGCAAACAAGTTGCAGTTGGACTGGGACAACTACACGCCGCCGAAGCCCAACTTTTTGGGGGTAAAAACTTTTGACCGTTACCCGCTCGAAGAATTGGCCGAGTACATTGACTGGACTCCGTTTTTTCAAAGTTGGCAGTTGGCAGGCAAGTTTCCGGCTATTTTGGAAGACGAAGTGGTGGGTGTGGAAGCCAAAAAACTCTACCGCGATGCGCAGTCGATGCTGCGCCAAATCATTGATGAAAAATGGTTGGAGGCGCGGGGCGTGATCGGGATTTTTCAGGCGGTTGCGGTGGGGGATGATATCAATATCAACGTCGGAAGAGTTTCAAACCCTTCCGACGTTACGAACATCACGCTCCACCACCTCCGACAGCAAAACGTGAAGGCGGCAGGGCAGGCGAATTACTGCTTGGCGGATTTCATTAAGCCGGGCACTTTCGCCCCCCCCAGCCCCCCCGTGAGGGGGGGAGAGGCGGCTTTGCATGAGGTCTCTGGGGAAGAAATGGAAAAAAATAGAGGACGGAGGACAGCCTACCAAACTGCAAATGCATTGACTTACAATCATTTGAAGGATTTTGTAAAAAGCCATCGAAATCAACCCACAATGGCTGAAGAATATCTTTGGAAACAACTAAAGGGTGAAAAACTACATGGATTTAAATTTCGCAGGCAACACATCATCGATCAATATATCGCCGACTTCATTTGCCTTGAAAAAGGCTTGGTCAT
>JAYSUY010000715.1:0-1401 GCA_043718855.1 Saprospiraceae bacterium
CTCGGTGCCAAACGTGACGCTCACCGATTTGCCGCCTGGCACATAGATGACCACCGGGCTGGGCTGGCCGTTGATGAGTGCCCCAGCTGGGCCTGTCCAGAGGTAAGCCGTTGCGCCGGGGGATGCGTTATGCGAATAGATTGTGGTGGCTTTCGGGCATACTTTGGGGAGGCCGCTGACGCTGGTAGGGCCTGGCGTGTGAGGTCCGCCCTCGCAGATGCCATTGGGGATAACAAACTCGAAGTCGCACTGGTCACCCGAACTGCCGTCCACCATCAGGTAGTACACCTTGCCGATGACCAGACCAGTCGGATTGATGGTGATGGGCGTGTCGCCGAAGCCAGTGCCGCCCATGTTGCAAGCCACTGGCGACGCGCTGCATTCAGGGTAAAGCGCCATCTGGATGCCGTCGCTGTTGGCGCAGTTGCTGGGTAGGGCTGTGATGCTACCAGACGTGGCTCCCGCCACAAACGCCCACCACTGGTCGTTTTCGACAGTGCCGCAAAAGCCACCTGGAGGAAAGTCATCGGGGTTGTAGCCAACTGTAGAGTAGGTGTAGCCCCTCGGAATGAAAGGCCGCACACAAGCCTCCGGGCAACTTTCTGCTGGCGGGTAGTAAGCATCAGCGCCGGGGCAGGCTGGCGGCTGAAGCGGATAGAAAAGGCAGGAGTCTTTCACCACAGCAGATGCCTGCTTTGTGCAGCCGTAGGGGCCGGTCACAGTGAGTACGTAGGTACCAACCCTGTCGACCGCCACCACACGCTTGTTGGAGGTAAAACTGTTTGGCCCCGCCCAAGCGTAACTGATTGCGGTAGGGTGCAGGGCGCCCGTCAGGTTGGCAAAAGGCTGATCGCAGGTGAGGCTGCCCGCTGTGGCTTTCGCCACCACGAGTACCGTGTCACAGTTCACGGGCGGGTTTTGGGAAAAAAGTGGGGCGGAAAAAAGGAGGAACCCGCCTACGCTCCCTCCTACGCCGAGGCTACGGCGGGTGAAGAGACTTCGGCGGGTAAAGAGGAGGGCGGAGAGGACGTAGCGCATGGTTCAGTCGTTTTGGGGGAGATACAGATGATTTTCATTCCGATGCTTTGGGCGCGAAACAAAATCAAACACCCCGCCCCGGAACCAGTCCGAAGCGGGGTGTTTTGATGCGTTGAATGAAACGCGCAGGAAGTGTCATCATCGAACCACCACAAATCGACGAGGCACTACGGTGCCGTCTTGTGATTGGAACTGAAAGCAGTACATACCCCTGAGCAAATCAACGATCGGCAGCGTAAGGGTCGGGGCAGAAGTCGACTTCTGCCCACTCCTGAGCACCCGCCCGCTCATGTCTGTGATGTGCCAGATGCCTTCCAAAACGGAGGCGGGAAACTGGATGGTGAGTTGGTCGCTGGCGGGGTT
>JAYSUY010000716.1:0-1401 GCA_043718855.1 Saprospiraceae bacterium
GAAATCGCGCTGGGCTTGGCGGGTATGTTCTGGCCCGGCTATGGGCTGGAACTGTGGGCAGTGGGTTTCGGCCTTTTGCACATCGCTTACGGCGGCTGGATGTACTGGAAATATGACGCTTAATTTTGGCCTTTGGCTTTTGGCTGTTAGCCATTAGCCGCCAAAGACCAACAGCCAAAGGCTACCTGCCAACAGCATGAAAAACATACTCACTCAACTCAACCCCGTATTCGACCACCGCAACCGGCTGGGCATCATGTCTGTGCTGGTAGTGAACGACTGGGTGGAATACGGCAGGCTCAAAGAACTGCTCAACCTGACCGACGGCAACCTTGCCAGCCACATGAAGCCGCTCGAAGCCGCCGAATACGTAGAGTACCGAAAGCAGTTCGTTGGTCGCCGCCCACAGACCACCTACGCAGCCACGGAGTCGGGCAAAACGGCGTTTCGGGCGCACTTGGAAGGCTTGGAGGCCCTGCTGAAAGGAGCGAAAAACAGCCCTCCTTCGCCATAGGCTACGGCGGGTAAAAACGAGGAACTGACAACCTACAACCTACAACTAAGAACTAAGCCATGTTTCGAGACAAGCAACAGTACGACCTCTTCAAAATGTTGACCTTAGCCACCCTGTGCTGCGCCCTGCTGGTACTCGCGCGGCTGTGGCTCAACCGCTACGCGCTGCCCGACATCGGCACGTTCCGGGAGTTCGTCTGGACGCGGGGCGCGACTTACGCCTTCCTGCTGTGGAACCTCTCGCTGGCTTGGGTACCCTACCTCGCCGCCTTGCGGGCCGAGCAACTGCAACGCCGGAGCGCGACCCGCTGGCGCACTGGCGCGTGGCTGCTGGTTTGGCTCGCTTTCCTGCCCAACGCGCCCTACATCATCACCGATTTTGTGCATTTTCACCACCGCCCGCCAGTGCCGCTGTGGTTCGATCTGACCATGTTGTTTGCTACCGCCAGCACCGGGCTGCTGCTGGGCTTGCTTTCCATCCATGAGGCACACCGGGTGCTTAGGCATTGGTTTTCAAATGGTTGGAGTAACGTGCTGGTACTTGCCTCTATCGGCTTATCGGGTTTTGGCATCTGGCTCGGGCGCTTCCAGCGCTGGAATTCATGGGACATCCTGACCCGCCCGATGGCTCTGCTGAGCGATATTTTCGACACCTTCACTACTCGCCATGAACTGCTAAAAGCGGTGGGGATTTCAGGGTTGCTGTCCGGGGTGTTGCTGGTGGGGTATGTGATTTTGGTGACGATGATGAGCGGGCAAGGCCAGAATCGGGCGAGATGATTTTCGTAAAAATTTAGCCGCTCGTGTGAACCTCCCTCCCCTCTGGGCAAGCCCATTAAAAGTACTTGACAAAAGCCCCTTTTTAAAGCAAAAACCCAAGAGCAGCGT
>JAYSUY010000717.1:0-3806 GCA_043718855.1 Saprospiraceae bacterium
CACCTTCCGTTCCCTCCTTCAATCGCTGCAATCCGCCCGCCTGTGGGTTTCTGAAAAAACAGCTCCTGCACGAGCCTTGTGGGTGCAGGTGACAGCGCCCGTACGGCGCTTGTTCTCTCCCATCACGGATGCTTGGGCGCGGCAAACGGCCCCACTCCGCCAACGTTGGGCAACCTTCAGCCAGCACTGGCCGCGTGCGGGTTTTGTGTTGGGCTGGCTCGGCACTTTCTTCCGTTGGGGATTCAATTTTTTGGTGCTTTTGGTGCTTGGCGTGTGGCTTGGCTTGTTTGGAAAACTTCCCTCCACCGAAGAGTTGCGCAACATCGAGACGGCCAACTCCACTGAAATTTATACGCAAGACAGTGTGTTGATAGGCAAGTTTTTCATCGAGAATCGTACCGACGACTCCCTGCAAAATGTGTCGCCCTACATCATCAACGCGCTTATCGCCACCGAAGACCGCCGCTTTCTGGAGCACAGCGGTATTGACTTCATGAGTTGGCTCCGAGTGGTGAAGGGACTCGTGATGCGCAACGAAAACATGAGCGGTGGCTCCACGCTGAGTCAACAACTCGCCAAAAATTTATACGGTCGCCGCAACTACCACGTTCCGGGTGTTAGCCTGTTAATCAATAAGATACGCGAAAACTTCACCTCCATTCGACTCGAACGGGTGCATTCGAAGCAAGAATTGCTTCGTCTTTACCTCAACACTGTACCCTTCGGCGACAATGCTTTTGGCATCAACGTGGCCTCTCGGCAGTTTTTCAACAAACCGGCCAATGACCTGACGGTAGACCAAGCGGCTACCCTCGTCGGGATGCTCAAAGGCACCAGCATCTACAATCCTGTGCGCAGGGCTGAGCGCTCGAAGGAACGCCGCAATGTAGTGCTGCGCCAAATGGTGAAAAACAAACACCTCACCGAGCAGGAATTTGAGGACCTGTGCAAAAAACCGCTCGGCGCGAAACGCTACAATGTGGACAGCAACATCGATGGTGCTGCCACTTATTTTCGCGAATATCTCCGCACTGACGTGATGCCTAAACTGTTGAAAAAGTACCCCAAAGCAGATGGGAACACCTACGATCTCTACAGGGATGGCCTGAAAATTTACACCACCATGCACTCCAAAATGCAACAGTTTGCGGAGGAGGGTGTAAAAAAACACATGCAAGAACTGCAACGGCAATTCGATCAGCATTGGAAAAACTACAAGGAGGATAAACCCTGGGGCGACGACAAGTGGATTGAGATACAGGTGAAGGGCAGCCCTCGCTGGGATGCTTACAAAGAAGCCGGCCTGAGCGACGAAGCCGCTCGCCAAGAATTTGAAAAACCCGTGAAGATGTCCATTTTTTCGTGGAAAAATGGAGGTTCCAGCCAAGACACCACCCTTAGCCCCATCGACTCGGTGCGCTACTATTTCTTGAGGCTAAACTGCGGCTTCATGGCGATGGACCACCGCAACGGTTACATCCGCGCTTGGGTGGGCGGCACCAATTTCAAGCACTTCAAGGTCGATCATACCCAGACTGAACGGCAGGTCGGCTCCACTTTCAAGCCCATCGTATATGCTGCTGCCTTGCAAGACAGCATACGCCCCTGCACTTATTTTCCCAACCAGATCAAAATGATCGTGGACTGGGAGCCACACAACTCCGACGAGCACTACGGCGGATATTACTCCATGCCAGGGGCTTTAACCAAATCTGTCAACGTCGTGGCTGCTCAACTTATCGAGAAAGTGGGTATCCAAAAAACCATCGACCTAGCCCAAAAAATGGGCATCAATGCCACACTGAAACGCGAGTTTGGCATTAGCCTCGGTGCCTGCGAAGTTAATCTCTACGACATGATGAAGGTATACGGCACCATCGCCAACGGCGGCAAACGCCCCGAACCCGTCATGGTGCTCAAAGTGCTGAACCGCGATGGCGAAGTGGTGTACGACTACAAAAAGGAACTGGCTGCCGACCCCAAACTCGGCCCGCATGTGGCCGCGCTGGGAACCAACGAAGCCGCTACGATGGTGGAAATGATGAAAAATGTGGTTAACTACGGCACTGGCCAGCGGCTGCGCCGCTATGTGAGCTACGACATGGATTTTGCGGGAAAAACCGGCACCACACAAAATCAGGGCGATGGATGGTTCATCTGTTTTAACCCACAGCTTGTCACCGGTGCCTGGGTGGGTGCCGAAAGCCCGGTCGTGCGTTTCCGCAGCATGAGCCTGGGGCAAGGTTCTGCAATGGCACTGCCTATTGTGGGCAATTTTTGGCACAGCATGGCCACCAAAGGTGGCAAACTTAGTAAGCTGCTCAGCGAAAAATTCCCAACTCCTAAGCCAGAGGTGTTGGCCAGCGTTGGCTGCTACCCTTGGATCAGCATTAAGCCTGATTCATTCAACACCCTCATCAACACGCCTGACTCTTTGCTCCGCGACTCGCTCGTGAAGGTTTTTACCAGAGGCCGCGCCAAATCAGACACCACCGCAAGCGAGGCTCCCGTGCAGGGACAGCCCAAAGAAGACGATAAAGACAAAAAGGAGGGAATCTTTAAAAAGATATTTGGGCGGAAAAACGATGACGACGAAAAGAAAAAGAAGCCTAGTGGAGGGCATTAAAATGGCTACATACTGCACTCTATCAATGCATTACACCCTGCTTCAGCACTTTGCCAAATATGCCACCGCCAAGCGATACCCATCCAACCCTAAGCCTACAATGCTCCCCACGCAGGGTGCCGACAGGTACGAGTGGTGACGAAACGCCTCCCGGCGATGCACGTTGCTGATGTGTACTTCCACCACAGGAGCAGGGATGGCCACCACCGCATCGCCCAGCGCGATAGATGTATGGGTAAGCCCGCCAGCATTCAGCACGATGCCATCTACCGTAAAACCAGCATCGTGGATTTTGTCCAAAATCGCCCCTTCGTGGTTGCTCTGAAAATATTCCAGTTCCACATCTGGGAACACAACCTGTAGTTCGCCAAAAAAATCCTCGAAAGAGCGGCTGCCGTAGATGTCTGGTTCCCGCCGTCCCAGCAGATTGAGGTTAGGGCCGTTGATGATGAGAATTTTCATGCTAAAAGTGGTGGTGTGTGCTGTACAGAAAGTGCAAGGTGAGCGTTTTGAAAACAAGCCGTAAATTTCCGTTGTTTTTTGCAATCACCAGCCGCTCTCAGCCATGCTTCGATACTGCTCACTGCTCACTGCTCACTGCTCACTGTTTTTTTTCTTCCCCCTGCTGCTCTCCGCCCAATCATCGGTGGTGTCGGAAGGCATCTCCATTCGCAATGATTTCGGTTACGAGCTCATCGGGCGGTTGCGCGACCGGGTGCTGTTGTTCCGCGACAAGTATGATGAATTTGAGGTGCAGGCTTTCGACAGCCAGATGCGCTTGGCTTGGACAAAGGAAATGACTGATCTTGACCGGCGTGGTGTGCAGATACTGGCGGTGGTGAGCGGAAAGAATGATTTTTCGGTCGTCCACCGGGTACGGCGGCGTGGGTATACGATGCTGCGGGTACACAAGTATGATCCCAGCGCCAATCTCATCGATAGCATGACGGTGAAGGACTACGGGGAGCGGGTGTTCTCTCCTCCATCGCTGGATGTACTGCGCAGCGAAGACCGCAACTGTGTGGTGGTGTACAACACCGCTGAGCGCTCCAAACTCGAGGTTACCTGCATCAGGTTGGACAAGATGCAAGTGCTGTGGGACAAGACCGTGGAGACCGAGGCCGATTTCTACGAATCAAAAGTGGAGGCGATGACCTTGAGCAACGCGGGCGATTTTTTC
>JAYSUY010000718.1:0-3806 GCA_043718855.1 Saprospiraceae bacterium
CCTCGGTCGCCGCAGTTGGGCAGTGTGGCTTTCACGGTGTACGGAGTACTGCCGTTGATGATGAAGATGTCCTCAAAGTTGAGGTTGCCATTGTACGACAGGTAGGTTCCGTTCACCTTGTTGCCGATAATGCCAAGTACCCTATTGAAGCCGTTCGGGTTGTTGTTTTGCGCTTCGCAGGTCTGGATGCTGGTTTCGTTCAGGAATTCGACCGTGTAGTCGTACAGCACTCCGCCATCGCCTTGCTCGCGGCTGCAACGGGCCGTGAAACTGTAGGGCGAGCGGTCGAGGCCACAGTTAATTTGAGAAGCGTCAAAGCAGAACCGCTTGGAGCAGATGTTGCCATCGTTGGGCCAACAATGGTCGTTGTGCGCCAAAATCACCTGAAAGCAGATGTAATCCATGCCAATCTGGTCGTACCAGAGGATGGGAACAGTGGTGGTGATGGTCTGCTGACCATTGACGGGCGGCACGGGCGGCATATCCACCCGAATCAACCCTCCGGGCAAAGTGCCGGTGACAGAGGTAATGTAGAAAGAGAAGTTCGGGCAGTTGATCGTGTTGATAGTGGCATCAATGGTGGCGCTCAAAGTCAGGTTGACGATGTGCGTAGCACCATTGGTCGGGTCGTTATCACAGGTAATCACTGCATCAAAATCAATGTCCTCGCAGTAAGGCAGCTCATGGTCGTAGCAATCAATGATCACATCATCGTTGTGCTGCGGGTTGTCTTTTTTGGGACAAACGTTCGCTATGCCGCATTGCTGGCCGGTCGAGTTCAGGCAGAACGGTATTTGCCAGCAAATGTCGAACGGCTCTGGAATCGGCATGGCTCCGTTGGTATTCAAATTGAAGATGCCTTCAAAGTGCCAATAGCCGTTGATCAGGCTGTGGTCAATCATGACAAAATTGCCCGAATACGCCCCCGTGATGCCCAGGTTTTGAGGGAAATCGCAGGGGTGCGTGGTGCCGTTGTCCACAAAATCCCAGTGGATGTGGTACTGCTGGTAGGTACCGTAGTCTTCGATGCAAGCAATGGTGCGGGTGGTGGCTTCGGGTATACGGCAGGTCGGAACACTGTCGCAGGGGCCGAGCCACCAGCAAAACACGCCAGAGGTGGCTGAGCACATGACGGTTGAGCCGTCTGAATTGGTGTATGTCTGCGTAACTTGGAGCGTGATGTCGCCCTCCCAGCCAGTCTGCAAAACCAACGGTGGTATGCTACCGCACGAAGCGGGCGGGGCGCAAGATGCGAGTATGGTGCTGCCGTTCAGCACCCAGGCCCAGGAGGTGTAGGCGCCGCTGGGCGGCTGTATCACTGCTTGCCCGCTTTGAATCAGTTCGGGTTCGATGCAGTAGCAGCCAGTTAGGATGTCCACATTGGGCGGGCCGTCTACCGTGACCTCTGCTGCTTTGGTGCAACCGTAAGCATTGGTCGCCACTGCCTCGTATGTTCCTCCCGCATATACCCTGATCTGCTGGCCGGTGGCGACGAAGACACCGCCGTTGTACCATGAAACGTTCTGATTGGCCACCAGCAGGGCCGAGAATGGAGCGCAAGAGTAGGTGACAGACACCGACAACGCAGCAGGTACCGGGTTGACCTGCAATGTACCATTCAGTTGCGTCTCACAGGGTAGTCCTGTCGCGGTCTCCACTGCGGTTATGATAAACGGATAGGTGCCTGCGGGCAATGTTGCCGGGCTAAGCGGTACATTCCAGGCAATCTGATTGCCTGTTGGAGTGAATGTCAGAGGCGGCAGATTGCCGAAAGTGAAAGTGTAGGTATGCCCTGCAATGACTCCAACTTGCACCCACATGATGGATTCGCCCTCACACTGGATAAACCGCCCTTTGTAACCCGTCGGGAAAGGGCCGTTAATGATCAACGTCGAGGAGTTTGTCTGGGTGCAACCATTGGCCGTCTCTGTGACCGTGACGGTGTAGGTGCCAGTCTCTGTGACGGTTATGGCTGATGTGTTCTGCCCAGAACTCCACAAGTAGGTCACGGGAAGGGAAGCCGGTTCGATCTGAATTGCCAGAACCTTCTCCCCGCAAGCCGCTGGAGTTATTGGTATGGTGGTACCAGTGATTTCGGAGAATACCACTTGAATATCCTGGGTGACTGTGGCTGTGCAGCCGTTGCTGAACAACACGGTCAAAGTCAGGGTGTAAGTGCCGCCGAAAGGTGGAACGAAAACGGGTGCGGGGAGATTGGATTCATAGTGTACGCCAAATCCGGTGTTTTCAAACACCCAATGGTACGACAGCACGAGGTTGGGATCGGCCACAATGGCTGTGGGCTGCACAAGCAGACCGTAGCAAGTGCTGCTCTGCACGTTGCCAATGCCGACGGTCAAGTTGGTAGGTGCAGAAATTTGTTGGCAGATTTCACAGCGGTAATCTTTCAGTTGGCCGGGGTTCTCGTCGTCAGGTACTTGCACATAGCCTTGCAGACACACTTCTATGGTTTGGTTTGCACTGAGCGTGTAAGGGGGCGGGTTCAGATCATTGCTCCAAACTCCTCCATCAATCCTCCACGTCCACTCTATGTTCGGGAACTGTGGTATCTGCTGCGTCAGATTGAGCAAGTCCACTTGGTAGGTACCGTTTTGACCGTCCACACAAGTGACACGGGGCCTGAAATCCAAGACGTACGGGATTGTGATCTCCCGGATGTCTGCATACCTTACAGGTGGGTTGGGGCCATGCCCGTCGAAGTCGAATTCTCCGATCAGAGCAACCTGATACACCCCAGGATGGGTGAATGTGCCGATGGTCACAGTAGGGGCGCAAATCTCCGAAGGGTCAGCGTAGAAGGGATTGGGCAGACTTGGATCCAACACTTGGAACCATGAGTTGAGTAGCCCTTCGCAGAACAATTGGCCTGATGCGATCACCTCCCCACAAGTCTTGTCGTATTCCCAGTTGGTAAAATGCACATAAACTTCGCCCCCAGGGTTGGGGCTTACGGGCAGGCAACTTACAAAACGAGTGGCCTCCGACACACATTCCCCACCAGACACCACAACTTGAAAAAGCCCCAACATCCCGCCACCTGGCAGAAACTGTATTTCGAGATTGGGGCCGTTCGGAGTATAAAACCCACTAAACGCCGACTGGCCCACCGCTACAAAACCGCCGTTTTCAAAGTGAAACCACTCGAACACGTTGCCGCCGCCAGAGGCGATCTGTGTGATCAGCGTGGTCGTACCTTTCTCATTGCAATACAGCAGCCCCTGTTGGGTGATGTAAGGCGTAGGGTTGGCAATCACGGTTATTGGCTTCACAAGGTCTTGGAAACCTGGGCATCCATTTGGGTTTTCAATTCGTACCCGTATCGTCGCTGCACCTACGAAGGGGAAGGCGATCTCCAAGGCTGGCCCTGTCTGGTTGGGTATGATATCGCCATCTAAGTACCAAGTGTATACGCTGCCGTTTGCCGGACTGACAGAGTATTGCACGAGCGTATTTTGGCACACCTTTTCAGGGCCTTCCATCACCGGGCTTAGAAGATCGAAGAGAGGATTCAGTGTAGCCTGATAGTTAATGCCGCAACGTTTGCTGTTGAGGGTGATCTGGTAAAAAGGCGCATTCGGACTCCAGATTATCTGGACAGTGTGAGTACCCTGCCCGCTCAGCACCATACCTCCGTCCACCGACCAGTTGTAGGTGTCCATGTTCAGGTCGGAGGCCACATAGGTGTACGGCACATCGAAGCATCCAGCAAAATCAGGACTGCTGATGCTGAAATTTACCGGAGGCGTGGCAACCGTGATGTTCAGGGTGAATGGGTCTGAAAAACA
>JAYSUY010000719.1:0-1398 GCA_043718855.1 Saprospiraceae bacterium
AAAACTGGCTGGCTCAGGTTGGCCATGTTTTTCTCCGTTGCACCTTGTACAGAACCAGATACATAGCTCAGGCCGACAGGTAGCGAAGTAGTCAAAGCCGCATCTTGCAGCAAGACAGCACCCGTATTGAGCACCTCCACGAACAGCGTGTCCGTACCACACACGAAGAGTTCGGTGGGCTTTTGGAAAGTGATCAAAATGTTTTGGGCAGGGAGGAAGGCAGGTAAAAGGAGGATTAAAATGACGCGTAAATAGCCTCTCATCGTAGCAAATCGTGTTTGTGAGCAATGAGGAACACGGGACAGCAACGGGGATTAAAATCGGAACATTATTGAAACGGACGAGGCAATGCTGGTGCCAAGTTTCCGCTGAATGGGGGGCCTTCGGCTCAAAGAGACACTTTGCCACTTCTACTTCTGGGTCATCTTGGACGAACGGCGGATTTTCGCCAGCGTTCGGCGGTTTAAATCCATTGATCGGTAAAATGACCGGGTCAGATCAAGGTGTTCCCTAAAAATTGATGGAAATAATTCGCCAGAAAATGGGTCTTTTGCACCCTCTACCGATAAAATGTTATAGAAACCAATCGTATCCGCTAACCGATTACCGCCCAATCCAAACAGGGCAACCCAGTTGTTGAACACGTTGAAAAACGAACCGAATTATCAATTTTTTGGATTAAAATTTTACCCACTTACTTACTTTATATGTCTGATAGTCAACAAACACTGACCCGAATCGGGGTCTTTTACGACGGCAATTATTTCCTCCACGTCAGCAATTACTATGCATATCACCACGAACGCCGCAGCCGCCTGAGCATCGCGGGATTGCACGAATTTGTGCGGCACAAGGTGGCCGAGGAGGAAGGCAAGATGCCCCACCTCTGCCAAATCGTGGATGCCCACTACTTCCGGGGCCGGCTCACCGCACAGGAAGCCAGCGCGGAAGGCAACCGACTGTACTACGACCGCCTGTTCGACGATATCCTGATGATGGAAGGCGTGACCACGCACTACCTACCCGTGCGTACCGTAGCGGGCTACCGCCAAGAGCGCGGCATCGATGTGTGGATGGCCCTCGAAGCCTTTGAATTGGCGCTCCACAAAAAATTTGATGTGCTGGTACTCATCGCTTCCGACAGCGACTTCGTGCCGCTCGTGCGCAAACTTCACACCCTCGGCGCACGGGTGATGATGCTGAGTTGGGACTACGAATTCTTCGATGAGGAGGGTCGCCGCCGTACCACCATGACTTCGCAGTACCTCATGGATGAGGTGACCTACCCGATAGCCATGCACGAACTGATCGAGGACAACGACTCCAACGGCGTGTTTCCAATCAATCGCCTGTTTGTGGAGCGCAAACGTGGCATGGCCAGTAGCATCAATGGGGAAA
>JAYSUY010000720.1:0-3800 GCA_043718855.1 Saprospiraceae bacterium
TACCGTCACGGTAAGCCAAGCCACTCCACAATGGACAAGGTATTGCACCAATTGGACGGCCACAGCAAACGGCACGGTCACACTTGCCATCCAACTGCTGACCAGTGGAGAGAAACGAGATTTCGGTCTGGACGACATCTGTTTCCATGCGTGTTCAAAGCCTTGCACCGCCGACTTCAACGTCCAGAAAATCGACTGCAACGGGAAGTATATGTTCAATGGTTTTGCGAACGGCACTCCGGGGTACACCTACTTATGGGGCTTCGGCGACCCGAACTCTGGGACAGCCAACAATATGTCCTCGCTGCAAAACCCGATGCACCAGTTTTCAGGGCCGGGGACGTACACCGTCACGCTCAAGATAACCGATGCATCGGGTTGTATGGCCACGTATTCGGTCACGTTCACAGTGCCTCCGTTCCCGACCACGACCATCACAGCCAACCCCGGCTTGATCATCTGCCCAGGGCAAAGCACCATACTGACCGCCACTGGCGGGCCGTGGACGAATTGCCAGTGGAGTAATGGTCCTTCTGGCCCGTCCATTGTCGTCACCATCCCCGGCACCTACTGCGTCACTTGTACGGATGCAAGCGGCTGTACGGCGACGGCTTGTGTGACGGTGGTGGCATGCCCAGACCCGTGCGAGTGCAAACTGTTCACCAGCACACAGTTCTACAACAGCAACTGGCCAGGCATCACCCAAAACGTGACTTGCGGGCAGACGGGGGTCGTGACACTGCCCTGCCTGAAACCGGGTACCAACCCATTGTTTTTCTTCCACGGCAACCTGAACTGTAGTGCCATCAATTGCATCAGCGGTTCGGTGAATTGGGCCATTGTACAGATGCCCGGTGGCGGCCCGGTGGCAAGCGGCACCGCCAATGCCTCCCCCATCAACCCGACGAGCAGCCATTTCGACATCAACCTGAACCAAGCGTTGTTCACCCCTGGGACGCAGTACATGCTGACCGTGACCGGATTGTGCGGGAGCATAACGTGCACCTGCAAGATCAATTTCAAGTTTGAGCAATGCCCCTGCCTATGCGATCCGCTGCCCGTGTTCTGGGCTCAGGTGGGGCAAGGGTTCGTGAGCACAGGCTCGCCTTCCTCCTGCAAGCGCATCTTCAAGCCTCGCGCACTGTGTCCCAACGATATGGTGACTTGGCAGGTGACTGGCCCTGGCATCAATCAGACTTTCGGCCCGACTTTGGGCAACGGCACCCAGATGATCACCTTCCCTGGGCCGGGCATGTACACGATTTGTATGTTCGTCATGCGCACCGACCAAAACGGCAAGGTGTGCAAGCGCGAATACTGCCGCAAGGTGTACGTCCATTGCAACACCATGCCGGGCGGCGAAAACCCGACCATCACGGCCTGCACGGGCGGAGACCGGCTTAAAAATGGCGATTTCACCGAAGGCTTGGCCCCCGGTCACTTGGGGCAGGGCGGGACGGTAGCCAACTGGAGCCTTTTCCCGAACATCGGCGACGGGCAGGTGATCGTGGAAGATTCTAGCGGCGCATCCGACGACGGCCACATCGTGCTGATCGGGGGGAAGGACAATTTCGCGGGCATTTTCCAGAACATAAATGCTACTGGCGACAGTGCTTACATCGGGTTGAGCGTGGCTAATGATCTGAACGTGGAGGGTACTGTGCTTGAATTCCGCCTACAAGCAGAGCCTTTCCCCGGCAGTCCATCGCAGCTCATCCACCAGTTGAAGTTGGACACTTCATTTGGAAGTTGGAAGGAAGTGCCCATTCAGATACCGATCAAACTCGACCCGAACAAGCACTTTTTGGTGGTCTGTGTGCAAAACCAAAACGGCGCGGTCAGATCGGTGGTGGGTATTGACAACCTTGAATTCTGTACGGACAAAGACCCTGTCGGCACCTACCAGCCGGGGCTGTCTCGGCCCCTCCGCATCTTCCCCAACCCCAACCCCGGCCTCTTCACCGTCGAACTGCCCCAGCCCGCCACGCCGGGCATGACCTTCCGCGTCACCGACCTCGCAGGGCGGCTCGTGCTGGAAAAACAGACCGAAGCGGGCAGCCAGCAGCAGACAGTGCAGACGGGCGACTTACCCGATGGGCTGTACTTCTTGCAGGTGGTGCAAGACGGCAGGGTGCTGGCCGTAGAGAAATTCGTGAAACAGCACTGAACAGATTAGAACCGACGTGATCATAGTCGAGCCGGGTCGCTCTTCGGGGTGGCCCGGCTTTTCAAAACCGGAGCCTGACCGCTCCGCGCCACAAAGAAATTTTTTGAAGCATCTGTGGGCATCTGAACCAGTGTGGGATTTAATCGCCGACCGGGCCGCCTTTCGCGGCGGCCCGGTTTTTCAGAAAAACCAACGCCCCACCCCACCCAAAAACTCAAACCCACCACCCATCACCTTTTTTCACCACAACATTTTCACCATGAAAAACATCCTCTTCATCTGCCTCCTCGCCGCGCTGCTCGCAGCCTGCAAAAAAGACAGCGACAGCGACTCCAACCCCACTTCCACCGCTGATTTTTATTTCGTCGGCAAACTCGACGGCACCGCCGTCAAAGAAGAACTCACCGCCACCAACGATGTGGAACTGACCTCTTCCAACGGCGCGAGCATCGGCGCAACCAACTGCACCTTCGATTACGGTGCCGACATCGGCTCTTCGGCCAATGCCAAGCCCTATTTCGGGGTGGCGTTCCCGGCCTTGTTTTCGGGCGACTGTGGGGACGAGGGCAGCCTGTTTTCCGGCCTGTTCCACACTGGTGCTTGGACCTACGGTGCGAACACCGGGAAGGTGGAGGTGATTTACTTCGACGGCACCCAAATCTGGTCGTCAGCCAGCGGCACCCAATCGGGCGCGGTGTTCAACGTGACCAAAAGCGAAAAGATCACTTCGCCCTTCGGCCAGTCGCAGACGCTGGGCGGCACCGTATCCTGCCAACTGTACAGCGCATCGGGCGCGGTCAAAAAATTAGAAGGCGGGAGTTTTGTCTTGAATTTTTTGCCCTGGTTTTGATCGCGTACTGACCAATGCAAGATTTAGTACCAGCCGGGTCGCTTTGAGATTGTGCTTTTCTCTGGGTGGCTCGGCTTTTTTGTGTGCTTGCAGCACTTCTCCCGAAGCGGCCTGGGAGGGACCAATTTTTTTTGCAAAAAACCGAAGAACAGGGGGTAACAAAAATGAGCCGTCAGGGATATTGGGTTGAAATGCGCAGTTTCAACAGATACTGAACGATAGTGCACTATCTTCTTGTCCACCCAATTTTCTCATCATTCAACCACCATCCAAATTTATGGCAACAGAATCCAAAAAGGTCAGGCGCGACGCTTTCGTGAAGAGCGTGCGGCCCGACCCGAAATCCACCGAAGAACTGGTGCTGCTGCAAGGCTACATCGGCGATTCCGACCTGACGGGCCACGTCCGCGTGTACTCCGACCCCGTGCTGAGCGATTTTATCGAACTGCCGGAACAGGACATCGTGTACGCTGAGCCTGTCAGCGCCACTGAAGACCCGCTCGGCGGCAGCCGCCTCTGGGTCAAAAAAACGACCGTGTTCACCGCTGGCGACCCGCGCTATGCCAACCGGGTGAAGTCCTCCTTCTTGGAGGGCGACATCGTGAAGGCGTTTGGCAATGCCGCGCACATTCCGACCGTGATAGTGCCAAATACCTTTGCCGCTGCCTGTCAGTCGGTAAAGCCAAAGTCCTGCTGCGAAACGCACGTTGGTACGCCTTGCACTGTAACCCGCATCCAGCCATCTTGCCTCCAGACCTGCAACCAGCCGTCCATCTGTAGGAC
>JAYSUY010000073.1:0-2390 GCA_043718855.1 Saprospiraceae bacterium
GCCCAAAACAAAACTTGCGCAAGGCCTGCCCTGACGGAGGCCTTGCGCAAGTGCGCGGGGTGCTGGGCGGTCAAAATGGCAGCGGGACGGGATCATTTCAAATGTGGCTTGGTTAAGTCAAGGGCAAACGTACAGAGGCACTTTTAGATATCCAAACAATCTAAGGGGCTTTTTATCTTGTTCCAACTTTTCTTCGTGATATGCGTGTATATCTCGGTTGTTTTGCTGCTTTCGTGTCCCAAAAGGTCTTGAATATAGCGCAAGTCAACCCCTTTTTCCAACAGGTGGGTGGCGAAGGAGTGCCGGAGGGTGTGTGTGGTGGCCAGAGGGTTGATGCGGGAGCGTTCTTTGGCCTGAGTGAAAACGGCCTGAACGCTGCGCTCGCTGTACTGGCCACCGTCGCTGCCCTCGAATAGCCAGTGGATGGGGCTGTACAGGCTCATGTAGGTTTTCAGCATGGCCGCTGTACGGTCGGCCAGAATGGTGCAACGGTCTTTTTTGCCTTTGGCGTCGCGCACGAAAATGCGGTGCTGTTCGGGCTGCAAGTCGGTGATTTTCAGTTTGATGACTTCGCCGAGCCGCAAACCGGCCGAGTAGATCACAGCCAAAATGGTCTGGTGCTTCAGGTTGTCCATAGCGCGAAGCAGTCTCACCACTTCCTCCTCGGTAAGCACTTGGGGCAATTTTTGGGGTTTCTTGGCCTGCACCAGCCCCTCCACTTTCTCCGATTGCATCACGACCTCGCAATAGAACATCTTGATGGCGCTACATATCTGGTTCTGATAACTTTCCGTGATGTGCCTGTTCCTGATGAGGTGCGCGATGTAATCGTTGATCTGCTTGCGGCTGATCTGGCTGGGCTTGATGTCGTCATAATACCGGACAAAGGCCCGGAACGTGTTTGTGTAGGCCTTCACTGTGCGCCAACTGTACCGCTTGAGCGTGATCGCCTGCTCAAGGGCCACCACAGCAGCCTCGTAACGAGCCAGCACCACCTTGTCGGGTATCTTCTGCCATCTCTCGGGATCTGGCAGCCGCTCTGGGATGTCCGTACTCGGCTGAAAGCCCCACTGCAAAGTGCTGGAAGGGAAATATTGGCTTAGAAAACGGAGTGTGAGTTGGGTGTAGGGCACTTCCCACACTTTTTGCTCCATGTTCCAGCGGCGGCCGTGTATGTTTTTCATCCTGTCCAGGTACTGCGGCACTAAGGAGTAGGGCAGGTGCAGCGAAAGGTAGTCCGGGCTATGTGGGCAAAGGCTAAGGCCGAGCGCGCGTGCTGGGCGAAGTATGCGGGCATCCGGGTGCTCGATAGGTCGGCCTTTGGGCTCTGGCCTTTGAGGGGGCAGGGCTGGCGAAGACGGGAAAGGGTTGTGCGGGGCAAGGCCCGAATGGCCCTTTGCTGCTTTGGGCAGGTATGGCGCGGGTGAAAATGGATTGTCTGGGGCAATATTTGGTCTGCCGTTTCTGTCTCCTGACCCACGAAGCACAGGCGGATATGCATTTCGGGCCAAAATATCTTGAAAAGGGGGCTTCGGAACCGAAATTGGATGTTCTTGCTGTTTATGGCCCGAAGCCCCGCCAATGTATGTTTGTTTTGCGCCTTGCCCAATGGCTGTCGCACCAGACAGGTCTTTGACGATTTCATAGTCCGAAAAAAGTGTTTTCAACGTACCCCATGCCTCAGTGGTGTAGGGTATGTGCCAGCAGCGCAGATTAGGCGCCCAGCGGCTGCCCTGAATCTGGCGCATCCGGGCGGGCAAAGTACTGTCGAATGCCTGTTGACGAACCGATATTCGACTCAGATTGTCGTACCGGAGTGGAGAGATGACCAAGCGCATAAAAGTGTAGGTGCAATATTTAAGGGCAAAAAACAGTCGAAAATATTGTTCCAACAACATGATTGTCAGATTTTTAAAATTTTAGTCGCTGACAAACGGATACCTACCCGATTGCAAACGATTTGCTGCACCTTTGCCCTAAAACACTTCGGTATGGGAAAAGAATGTCAGCAGTGCGGCAAACCGCTCCACGGGCGCAACGACAAGAAATTCTGTGATTCAGCCTGTAAAAACGTCTTCAACTTCGCTCAGCGACGCGACACGCGCAACGAGGTGAAGGAGGTTGATGGCTATCTGCACCGCAACCGGGAGATACTGGCCACGCTGATGGGAGAGAGCAGAAAGGAGATGTTTGACCGCGCCTTGCTTACGCGGGCCAAATTCAGGTGGGAGTACATGACAGGCCTCTACAAGAACAAGGAGGGAAAATGGTACCACCTCGTGTATGACTACGCTTGGATGGAGTTTTCTACTCAACAGGTGCTTGTGATCAGAAAGGCTGCCAAAGAACCCGTCGGATAAAATATGGGCCACGAAGGGGCTTGGGGGCCA
>JAYSUY010000721.1:0-1396 GCA_043718855.1 Saprospiraceae bacterium
TATCTAAGGATGGCGTGGAACATTTGGAGGCCTATTTTCATGGTTATGGGTCCTGGGGGCCGCTGGGAAGCGAGTCCTTTCCATCCTCCAAGTCGGGCAATCACCCATGAGGCAAAAGCGAGGGAGTCTGGAGGGTGAGGATTTTTCTGCTTGTCGGAGTTGCCTTCCAGATTTGGGTTGAGTTGTTGGAGCAGGGAGATTTCTGCTTTGCTGAAAGCATCAGTGATGTGCTGTCGGGTCTGCCCGTCGCGGGCCTGAACCAACTGCATGACCTGTACGGCTGTCAGCAGCGCTAAAGTGGCGAGGTTGGCCGCTCGCTCATAGGTTTCCACCTCGGAGTTTTCAATGTCCAAACCTTTGGACTTGAGGGTTCGGAACAACTGTTCGATGATCCATCGCCAGCGGTACCATTGGACGATCTGGGCGGCCTGTTCGGCACTGTTGACGGGATGGGTGGTGAGCAGCACCCAGTGAACGGGGGCTTCGCCGCCCACCACAGTGCGCGGCAGTTCTTTCACTTCGACCACATAAACCGCCACAAAAGGCTGCAGGTGCTTCACCACGCCAGTTTTTGGGCGGGCAAGCCGCATCTGGCCCCATTTCACCTCCAGTTCGGCGGTGTGTGCGCTGCGCTTTTCAGTACGGGGTAGCGACAGGGCGTAGGTGTGCTGCACGGGCCACAGAGCCAGTTCTGCCGAGAACTTGTGGCCGCTTTTGGTGTGGTTGAGGTGACGCTCCTCTTTTTGGCGTATGACAAAGCCCGACTTAGCCGCCACCAGCCCGCACATCACCTCATAAATGTCCGACTCTCGGTCAGCCACCACTGTGTGCCGCGCCGCGCCGGAGCAGTTGCCGACCGATTCCACTGCTGTGGTTAGCCAGCGCTCCCGCTCTTTGTCTACGAAAGGGACGTACTGCGACTTGAGTCGACGATAGGCAGGGTCAGACATCGGGTCGTCGGGCGCGTACTCCTTGCGCGTCCAGATGTGTGCTGCCCCCAAGCCCAGGCAACCCCCGTTATCAGCGTCCACGGCGATGACCGGGTGAAGAAAAAAGCCCTCCTCCTTGCCGCAACCCACCTTGCCCAGCCCCTGACACACTGGGTTCAGGCCGAAGGACATCTCGCTGCTGTCCTCAATGTGAAGTACGTGGCGACCAAGACAGGCAGAAGCGGTGCGGGCAGTGTGCATCTGAATCAATTTGGAAGGAGTGATCTTGGGGTTGCGCAAAAATCGCCCAAACCTGAACTCTTCGTTGTAATCCCTTGAAAATTGCCGGATTACGGTGCTACAGCGGCTCCGCATCCGCTCACAAATGATCCCTTCCAATCGCTCAAGGCGAACATCTCCCAGTATTGATTTCATCCCGCAATCTTACTTCAACAATGTCAATGAAC
>JAYSUY010000722.1:0-3788 GCA_043718855.1 Saprospiraceae bacterium
TGGGGTGACCCAAAATTTGTTTTCCCTGCATTTCCCGGACAACGAAAACGGCTGGGCTGTCGGGTCCTTTAATACGATCATTAAATATCCAAATGCTGCGCCTGATTGTATCGTGACGCTCGCCTCGCCCACGCCAAATATGACGGATGTTCCGGTCAACACTGCATTAGAATGGACTGCGCCTACATCGGGCTGTCCGCCCAGCGGGTACAAAGTTTCCATCGGCACTGCACCAGGAGGCTCGGATCTGCAAAACAAGGTGGATGTTGGCAACGTGACCACTTGGCAGCCGCCGACGGTATTGCCTTTGGGTTCAACGATTTATGTACGCGTCAGGCCGTACAACGGCGCGGGCAATGCGAGTGGGTGCGGGGAGTATGCGTTTGAGACGAAAATGGCGACTTGCAAGGATTTAGACTCCCTCACCCTCGTCGTCCTCCACACCGCCACCAACGGCCCCAACTGGGCTCAAAAGTGGGATTTGGCGCAGCCGATGACGACATGGTATGGAGTGACGTTGAATGCAGGAGGATGTGTAGAGCGCGTGGATCTTTCTAATAACAATCTCTTGAATGCAATTCCATCACTAACACTTTCCGACCTCCAGGTTCTTGATTTGGATTTTAATCAATTGAGCGGTGCAATACCAAACCTTAACCTACCCAGTCTGAAGATATTAGACCTAAATGATAATTTCATCACGAGTATCCCCAACTTTTCCTTCCCTCAACTCTCTTTTTTGGATGTTTCAAGAAACCAATTGAGCGGCCCTATCCCCAACTTCAACCTGCCGCTTTTGAAAGACCTCCTGCTGTCCGGCAACCAATTCAGCGGAGCAGTTCCCAACTTCAACCTGCCCGAACTCGTCAGGTTGTACCTGAACTATAACCTCCTCACCGACTTGCCAGCCCTGACACAAGTACCGTCTCTGGGAACGACTGCCGACCCCTCCGATTCGCTCGTGGTGTATAACAACCAATTGACTTTCAAAGACATCCTGCCCAATCTCTCCCTGATCGCTGCGATGAGCGGCAGAGCAGATTACGCCCCACAAGACTCCATCTACGCCGACACGCTCATCATGGGCAACGCTGGTCAGAGCCTGACCATTGACCTCGGCATAGATGCTGCCGTCGGCAGCAACGTCTATCTTTGGAAAAAATCAGGCGGCGGAAACCTGACCATCACTGGCAGCAACCAGCGCACGTTCAGCAACCTCAGTGTCGCCGACGCGGACGATTACTACGTCGAAGTCACCAACCCCAACGCCCCTGACCTGACACTGTACAGCCGGAAGATCGCGCTGAGCGTTTCTCCCAATTGCCGCAACACCGACTCCACCGCCCTCGTCGCCCTCCATGCCGCTACCAACGGCCCCAACTGGACCAAAAAGTGGAGCCTGAATCAGCCCATGACCACTTGGCAGGGCGTGGGCCTCAGCCCTGCTGGCTGTGTGCAAAGTTTGAACCTGACCAAAAATAACTTGATTGGCTCCCTGCCTACCGAACTGGGCAATATGACTGCAATAGTCGAGATCGTGCTGGACAGCAACCAACTGAGCGGTATGGTACCGAACTACACTTGGCCCAATCTGGCAAAACTTGATCTCAATGACAATCAGTTTACTGGCTCCATCCCCAACTTTAACTTGCCTAATTTAGAATATTTGGACTTGGGCTTTAATCCGCTGACCAGCACAATACCCAATTTCAACTTGCTAAAATTGGTTCAACTCAACCTCCAGAATCTGGGCAACCTAACGGGCAACATCCCAAATTTCAATTTGCCCAACTTGCAGTACCTCAACTTCGGAGTGAACAAACTGAGCGGCTCCATCCCCAATTTTAACCTGCCGATGTTGGCTGAACTTGAACTGGGCAGCAACATGCTGAGCGGCCCTATTCCCAATTTCAACCTTCCCAATCTTGATAAACTAGACCTCGACCGTAACCAACTGATCGGCGCCATCCCCAACTTCAACCTTCCCAACCTGAGGCTTTTGTACCTCGATCATAACCAACTGAGCGGCCCCATCCCCAATTTCAATCTGCCGAACCTGCTGATTTTGTTCCTGCAAGACAACCAACTGACCGGGAATATACCAGACCTCAACCTGCCCGCATTGCAACGATTTTTCTTGTTCAACAATGATTTGTCGGGCTGTTACCCCAGCGGGCTACAGCAATATTGCGCACTGGGTTTCACTACCGATACAGACACCGATGGCTACAATTTTACCGGAAACCCGAAATTACCGTGGCAGGGCGATTTTCAAAAATTTTGCGGTGGAGACATCCAGGTAGGAGCAAGTTGCAACGATGGCAATGCAACAACTACGGGGGAAACGATCCAAGCGGACTGCCAATGTTTAGTGGGTTGTACGGCGGTGGCTACTTCATTGGCCCAATCTATATGCCCTGGCACCACCTACGACTTCAACGGCCAAAACCTCGCCACAGCAGGGGTGTACAAAGATACTTTGATGGCTGCCAACGGTTGCGATAGTGTGGTGACGCTTACGCTATCCTTGCTCATAGCACCACCTGCTGATGCGGGTACCAACCAGCGCGTTTGCGCAGGCAGTTCGCTCACCCTGACGGCCACTGGTGGGCAAATTTACCTGTGGGATGACGGTTCCAGCAGTGCAAGCATACAAATCACACCCCAGACATCCGGCAAAAAATTCGTGACCGTGACCGGAGCAAATGGCTGCACGGCCAAAGACTCGGTACAAGTGGATGTCAACCCCGTGCCAGACGTGATACCCGAAACCGACAAAACCTACTGCAATGGCCAAACAACGACCGAAATATTGCACCAAAGCAATTTTGGTGGCACCTTCTTTGACGGCACCAACAACATACCCTCCATAGGTCTGCCTGCCAGCGGCACCAATGTGATAAAAATTGCCTCCTTTATCGCCTTCAACACGGGCAACAATCCCGTGACCGCTACACTGACGGTCACGCCCAAACTCAGCCTAAATGGACTGACCTGCATAGGGAAATCTGACTCCTTCAACATCACTGTCAACCCATCACCCAAGCCCCAGATCAGTGGCAGTTTATCATTTTGTATGGGCAAAACCACTACTTTGACGGCCAGTGGGGGCAATACATTTGTCTGGAACACAGGCGGCGGCGGGGCAACTTTGGATGTCGGCACTGCGGGTGTTTACACTGTGACCTCCACCAACGCGCAAGGCTGCACGGCCACCGCCACCGCGCAAGTCACGGCCCTCACGCCACCTACCCCAAGTTTTGGCCCCAGCAGTATATTCGCCGTTTGTCAAGGCGATTCTGTGGTGCTCAGCCCAGGGGTATTCAATAAATATCAATGGAGTACGGGCGAAAGCACCACGTCCCTAAAAGTGCCTTCGACCGCGAAAATCTATACCGTCACCATCACGGACAATAACACCTGCACTGCCACCGCGACGGCGACCGTGACGGAACTGTCCAAAGTAGGCGCAGATATCGCGCCGCCTGACACGCTTGATTGCAATAAAAACCAGATCGTCCTAGACGGCAGCGGCTCCGCAGGCGGGCCTTTGGTTGCGTACGCTTGGAGTACCGCCAATGGCAACATCGTCAGCGGCGGCGGTAGCAACAAGGCCACGGTGAACAAGAATGGTACCTACAAATTGGTGGTGACAGGCCCTACTGGCACTTGCCCAAACACCGCCACCGTCACCGTTGTAGAGCAAAAAAACGCTCCTACATCGGCGGCGCTTACCCTTAAAAATGTGACTTGCAAGGGTGAAAATGACGGCCAACTCACCGTCGGCC
>JAYSUY010000723.1:0-3784 GCA_043718855.1 Saprospiraceae bacterium
TATTCCAACTACACCACACTTTTTCCATCCGCGAGCGCACCACACAAGTTCGCACAACCATACTCCCGTCACAAATGACTGACGCGATTTTCACCGTACCTGCCCCGATCAACGAACCGGTGTACAACCATGCACCCGGCTCTCCTGAAAAATTAGCCCTCAAACGTGCCCTCGCCGATGCCCGCGCAGTACAAAAAGAAGTGCCGATGTACATCGGCGGCGAGCATGTGCGCACCTCCGAAAAAGTGGCGATGCGCCCGCCGCACGAGCACGCCCACATCCTCGGCCACTACTCCAAGGGCAACGCCGACCATGTACGCATGGCGATAGAGGCGGCGCTGGCTGCCAAACCCGCTTGGGAAGCCATGCCCTGGCAGGAGCGCGCCGCCATTTTTCTCCGTGCTGCCGACCTGCTCACCAGCACCTACCGGGCCAAAATGAGCGCGGCTACCATGCTCTGCCAGAGTAAAAACGCCTACCAAGCGGAGATCGACTGCATTTGCGAACTGGCCGATTTTTGGCGGTTTAATGTGCATTTTATGCAAGAAATTTACAAACAGCAGCCCATTAGTTCACGCGGTATGTGGAACCGTACCGACTGGCGACCGCTCGAAGGCTTCGTGTTTGCACTCACGCCGTTCAACTTTACGGCCATCGCTGGCAACCTGCCCACCGCCCCGGCCATGCTCGGCAACGTAGCGGTATGGAAGCCCGCTGAATCGCAGATTTACTCGGCAGCGATCATCATGGAGATACTCGAAAAGGCCGGACTGCCCGCTGGGGTCATCAACTTGGTGTACGTGGACGGCCCAACAATGGGCGACGTGGTGCTGCACCACCCGGACTTCGCGGGCATCCACTTCACCGGCAGCACGGGGGTTTTTCAGAAAATATGGCGCACCATCGGGGAGAACATTGCCAACTACAAATCCTACCCGCGCATTGTGGGCGAAACGGGCGGCAAGGACTTTGTGATCGCCCACTCTTCTGCCGATCCGCATGCGGTGGCGGTGGCACTGGGGCGTGGCGCATTCGAGTTTCAGGGGCAAAAATGCTCCGCAGCCAGTCGCGCCTATATTCCCAAATCTTTGTGGAAAACGGTGAAAGACCACCTCAAAGCCGACCTAAAAACCATGAAAATGGGTACAACGGAGGATTTCACCAACTTCGTGAACGCGGTGATCGATGAGCGGGCTTTCCACAAAATATCGACCTACATCGGCGAAGCGAAAAAAGCCGAAGGCGTAGAACTCATCGCCGGAGGCGGTTTTGATAAATCGAAGGGCTACTTCATCGAGCCGACGGTGCTGCGGGTAGATGACCCGCACTATGTCACCATGTGCGAAGAAATCTTTGGCCCGGTGCTGACGGTGTACGTTTACGAGGACGAGGATTTTGAAAAAATGCTCGACACGGCCAACACTACCTCTCCCTACGCGCTCACGGGGGCTGTGTTTTCCACCGACCGCGCCGCGCTCGCGCTGGCCAATCAGAAACTCCGCCATGCCGCTGGCAACTACTACATCAACGACAAGCCTACGGGCGCGGTGGTGGGCCAACAGCCCTTCGGCGGAGGCCGCGCCAGCGGCACCAACGACAAGGCCGGCTCGATGATCAACATGTACCGCTGGCTCTCGCCGCGCACGATGAAGGAGACACTGACCCCGCCGACCGATTACCGTTACCCGTTTTTGGGAGAGGTGTAGGGGGGTACTTGATTGTCAGTTCGTAACAACTTAGCCTACTCGCCAAACACACAGGATTGGCAAACGGATGAAACGGATTTGTCGGATTCGAACGGATTTGCCACTCATTTTGACGCGCTTGAGAGAACGATTAAGTTGAATTTGTCCAGAAATCCGTTCAAATCTGGTCAATCCGTTTCATCCGTTTTCCAATCCTACCCAATTTGCAGGATGGCTACGCCGGTTCCTAGTGGCTGGTTTGCCGCCGTAGCGTTACCGAAGAAGGAAGATTACTGGTTGTTGGTCGATGCATGACCAGCAACCAGTAGTTTTTCTGCCCCTCATCTGCAACCTGTTTTACCTTTGCAGTGTCCATCCGGGCATTCAATTCAATTGCTTTCCAATCAAACTTTCGAGGCTGCACACCACCCTGCACACCTGTGCGGGATTCTGCTTTGACTGCCTGCTAACTATCTGACACACAACTAAAACTACTTTGCCATGCGAGCGAAAACAACTCATTTCTGTTCCATTCAATTCATTTTTGGGACTTTTTTATTCTTTTCATCACACCTGATTCAAGCCCAAGCCCCGATTGCAGTCCCTTCCATTTTTGATTACCTCACGACACAAGAAGGCGCGGCCCTGACGCTCGAACTGGACTTGACCGAACTCATCAACCAAAAGGCCACCAACCAATATTTTCCCGGTACGCTCAGCACTGCAGATGGCAAAAGTTTGCCGATGGAAGCCCGGCCTCGTGGCAAGTACCGCCGCAAAATCTGCGAAATGCCGCCGCTGAAACTCAAATTTCCCAAAAAAGCACTGCGGGCGCACGGCCTCGACACCCTGAACGAGGTGAAATTGGTGGTGCCTTGCTTCGATGACCCGAAGGGTGAAGAACTCCTGCTGCGCGAGTATGTGGCCTACCGGATGTTCGAGCGGCTCAGCCCGGAACACCATGTGCGCGCCCGCTTGGTGAAAGTGACTTTCCACGACCGCCATGTGGAAAAACAGCGCGACCCGGTGTGGTGCCTGCTGCTGGAACACGAGGAACAGGTGGCCGCCCGCTTGCGCGGAACAATGATGGAGGCGTACAACCTGCCTACCGATAGTCTGCACACCGAACAGACCGCCACGACCGCCCTGTTCCAGTACCTGATCGGCAACACAGACTGGGCGATTTCGACTTTCCGCAACATTTATCTGGTCAAACCCGCCAGCGGTGAGCGCATCCGACCCATTCCCTTCGATTTTGATTTTTCAGGCTTCGTCAGTGCACCCTACGCTAGCGTCACCGCTTCCAGCGGTTTGAAGGATGTGAAGGAGCGGCTGCTCATGGCCGACGGGCTGCCTCAGTCGGCCATTGATGCTGCGATGCTGCGCATGGATGCTGCCAAAGTCGATCTGCTCACTTGGTGCACGTCGCCATTTCTGAGCAAAAGCACAAGCCGCGAATTGACTCGCTACGTGGAGTCGTTTTTTGATGCGCCAGTGCCGAAGGTGGAGAAGCCGAAAGGAAATTTTCGATAAGCGTGCGGCCTTAGACTTCTTTCACAAGTACAGCACACGACAACAATGGGACACGGATAGGGCAGATTAGGAGGAGAAAACGGATTTTAAAAGAAATCCGTCCTAATCCGTTCGATCCGTCCCATCCGCATCCCCATTGTTGTCGTGTTACGTAAAAGGCCTCTTGAGGCAAAGTCGCCGAAAGGAAAAATCCAGCAGCGAGCGGGCGATGTCTGGCTGAATTGTCAACTTTGCCCCGATGACAAACCAACGCCTCGACTATCTCGACTCCATACGCGGCATCGCCGCACTGACCACCCTGGTGGGCCACTGGCTGCACATGTTCAAGCCCGATCAGGGCATAACTGAGCATACCCGGCAGTGGCTCGATTTCGCCGTATGCGGTGCCGATGGAGTATCCATGTTCTTCGTGCTGAGCGGCTTGGTGCTGTCACTCAAATACTTGCGCCGCGAAGGCGACATGGACATCCACTACGGGGAGTTTCTGGTCAACCGGTTTTTTCGCATCTACCCGGCCTGCTTCGTGGTGCTGCTGTTCTACTTTTTCAGTGCGCACGAGCAGGATA